>NZ_CFRCNA010000012.1:0-44203 GCF_986145555.1 Fannyhessea sp. | reverse complement strand
TGATTGAAAATGGAACGATTAATTATTTCATATCCCTAATCACAAGTTAATAGTCTATTTTTATATTTCAGACCTATTAAAGAAATCTTTAGTAGGTCTTTTTTGTTTACTTAAAATTATCTTATCTATCCCAAGAAATATGAGTTTTCAAAATTCGTGTTGATAAATCTAAAATTAAATAAACTGCAGGAAACATGTAAATAAATTCGTGCTGTTATATGCGCAAAGCACGCGCGATAAGTTTAAAAGCTCTAACAAATACGGAATAAAAGAACTGGAGCCAGCTACCAGACTTGAACTGGTGACCCCCGCTTTACGAGAGCGGTGCTCTACCAACTGAGCTAAGCTGGCCTACCACAAGCGTATGTTATTCATAATGTAATGTTTGAAAACATACGCCTATTAACTATACGGAAAACCAGTTATATTTCAAGAGAAAATTATGCCATGCATTATTTAACCAAAATTGCAAAACTTCTTATCAAAAAAGCTTGCCTTGAAACAAGACAAGCTTTTCCCACTTTATATCAGTCGCTATCAGCAATGTAGTCAGCACTCAGTCGCTCTACTAAAACCTTCATGCAACCATAGAAACTGTAGCAAACGTAGCTTATGCTCCAAGCGTATTAAGAGATACAGACACGCGAGCAAAGGTTTTGTTCACAAACGTTTTCCATTCTGCAGCACCTGCTTGTTTGATCTGATTTGCTTTTTGCATAGCAATAGAATACGCAATGCGAACTGCATCAAAGGTGGCACCTTTACTTGAAATATCAAACTTACTTAGTGCCTTAGCATATGTGCTATCCGATGATTTCCATGCGTCAGCAGAGCTATCCCATTCATCACCTGCAAGCTTAATAATGTATTGAGCGTACTCTGCAGAGGGTTCTTTCTCTTTTCCTGCAGCAGGAGCCTTAGGAAGCTCAGGTATTGTAGGAGCTTGCGTGGTAACAACCTGCTTACGCAATTTATCCAAAATAACCGAAGTTCGCAAGAGCTCCTTAACCTTGTCTTCATCCATACCATAGTTCTTTGCAATCACCGACATATCATCTGTGCCCAAAGATGTTTTAGCAAAATCCGAGACTTCGTCATCAGAAGCGTCAATACCTTGGTTATCTGCTTCGTTTTTAAGCAGTGAAGTACGAATGTAACCCATAATGTCTTCAGCAGAAGGCATAGGATACGTTCCATCATCTTTCTTTGAATTTTCAAGCGAGCGTTTTTGTGTAATAACGTCTTGTGCAATAACGTCCACGCGCTTTCCATCTATTTCATAAGAAGCAATGGGCAACTTAAGCTGGTCTTCGGTAAGCGTTTGGCCATCGGCAGTGTGTTGCGAAGAAAAGTTTGGAAAAGGAATTCCCGAAACATAATGACCCAAACACATTCCTGCAAGCAAAACAACAAGAAATGCAAGAATCAAAAGCACATAAAATCCAATGCCATGACCATGCTTTTGAGCCTTCTTACTGCTTTTAGGCAAAACAATTTCGCGTGGAGCTTCATGCGCACCCGAAGATGTCTGCGATGAAACATTTTGCGCGTGCGAAGCATGATTTCCATTTGAATGAATACTCATAAAAACCTCCGAATTATGCATATGCCGTCCGTACACAGGTTACATATACTTAGCTGACTGCATTACTAACAAGCAATAAGTAATGCGCTAACAAACATATTGTGACAAATATTAGGCATCTTGTTTAAGTGTCTGGATAATCTCAACGGAAAATTTATTAATATAACCGTTTGAATTATGCGCATCAAATTCAAAACGTTTCTCCATAGCCGTGCGTGTTTTGCGCGAAATATGGCCTTGTGCAAACGTTAACATCATCTTTAAGATATCGCGATATTCAGGATCACCGTGGTAACACTGGATAAACTCATCCAAGACACCCCATGATTTATCAGAATTTTTTTCTGACTGACTGCCATAGGCAACTAAAAATCTACATGCTGCCAAACGAACAGCAGCAGATTCATCGTCAAAAAGGCATGTTTCGGCATCTCTAAACGTTTTACTCATGCTTTTAACATCATATGGAGCCAGTAAAGCCAGCGCGTTCAATGCCTCCCATCGCGTTTGGGCTTCGCTGCAACCAAGCGACTTTTGCAAGGGTCGAATATACGAGACAACTGCCTCGGGATTTTGCGAGCAGCGCACAACTAACTCATGTGCGCAATCTTGACGTTCACGACGACGCGTGCTCTGCAAGCCTTGAGCCAAATTTTCCAAAGGAATGTTCGAATAATCTATCTCTTCCATAACAAATCCTCTCTTAACGTTCTGAAAAGCCATCTATCATAACAGATCCTTTTTTATCATCGTTATGAATAGTAATAAGCTGTAATTTTGCGGCCTCTTCCAATAAAGCTGAAAAACATCTATATCCATAGCTTCTCTCAGAAAATTGAGGACACTTACGAATCATGGTTATCTTTAAGTGCGAAGCAAAAATAGCCGAATCGTTTTCGTGCTGAAGGGCGTCAATTGTTTCGAGCAGCAGCTGATAGCACGGGTGTTTTTCGGACGGTACAATGTCTTTAAACTCGGGAATTCCAGCCTGCGATAAAATATCTTCGTAAAAGATAAACTCATCGCAAACTTCAACCAAAAGGGAACTCGTAATAGGCTTTGCACCTATTCCAATAACGGTTTTTCCAAATTCTTTTAATTTTGATACCAAAGGCGAAAAATCTGAGTCGCCCGAAAGGATCACAAATGTATCGATATGATCTTTGGTAAGACACATCTCTGTTGCATCAACTGCCAGACGAATATCAGCAGAATTCTTGCCCGTAGATGAACGGTCAGGAATCTCTATAAGTTCGATGCCCAATTCGTGTAGAGGCGTAACATCTTGCTTAAAACGCTGCCAGTCGCAATAAGCGCGTTTTAAGGTAATGCGACCTTTATCAACAAGCCTGCTAAACACGCATTTCATGTTTGGCTGTGCGCGCTTACCATGCAAAGACGTTTTGTTTTTTGATGCGCCTGCCCCAGCTGCAAAATTTTCGTAGTCAATAAAAACAGCTATTGAACGTTGGTTAATGTCACTCAAATAGTACCCTTTCTGTAAGACGTGTCTGTATATACGTAAAAGCTATAAAATACCCGTTAATACCTTGCTGGCACGCAAAAATAAATATCAGACACATCGCATATTACATGTAATTATATCGTATGGACAGCATAATTAACGCCGTGTTTGTAAGGACAACAGTATTTATAAATTTTACGAAGTATATATTTGTGAGCTCACTTAAAAGGTGTGCCTGCTTATTGTGCACGCTTATGCGCTTACTTATCGCTTACGCTTATATACTCAGGGACATCGGTATTATCGCGCAAAGAACGGCGTACCTCTTCTGCACGACGACGGCTTTGCTTGGTTTTCCCACGCTGCACATGATCTTTATTAACGCGAAAGAACTTATCATGAAATTTCCAAGCACCAACGCTTTCGCCAAAATCCATTTTGAGCACCGTGATAGCACTTGCCATAGCACCAATAGGAATGCCCGCCAGCACAATAAGGTTTAACCAACACACAAAAGCGGATATCACAACACCTATTACCAGTATTTTAAGATGCGCTATCCAATAATCTTTATGATTTATACAGTTTTTGGCAAGCTCGGATCCTATTTTTGTACCAAGTACCATACCAAATAAAAGCATAAGCACCGCTATAAGCGCCACACCAAAAGAAGCAAAATTAAATGTTGGCATACCGTATCCTTATTTCATCCAATTATCCAAAAGACCCTGCATATCGCTGTGCGCGCCATCGGATGAATCAGAAGATTCTTCTTGACCGCTCCTATGAGATGAAGCAGCACCTCTGGCATCTTGATCTTGCGCGCAAGACTTTGGCTCATGGGTATCAGCAGACGATTGATCAGACGATGGCGATTCTTGTTCGTTGTCTATATACGAATCTTTTTGATATGCCGACCAATCAAGCCCTGCTGCAACACCTTGCGCTTCGTCTTCATAGAGTAAAGAAATTGCCTGAGTTCCCAGACGTTTTCCCCCAATATCGCAGAGCATGTCGTAGAGGTTATATGCGGTATCCGCGCCAGGCAATGAAACCTCAACCTCTTGGGCATGTTCAAGGGCAAGTGATAAATCTTTTTTCATGTGGGCAACCATAAAGCCAGGCTTATAATCACCATCACAAGATTTAGGAGCCAGCTCACAAAGCGCACGCGAAGAACCCATGCCCGATGAAATCATATCAATAACCTGCACAGTATCTAAACCAGATTGCTTAGCAAGCGCAAGGGCATCCGCATAACCAACCATACAAGAAGCAAGAGAAACCTGATTACAAAGTTTTGCAACTTGCGCTTTTCCTGCTTCATTAAAATAAAATCGCTTGCTTGCAAAAGCAGAAATCAAAGGAACAACAGGCAAAATATCTTGTTCACGAGCTCCGATAAGGGCGGTAAGATGAGCTGTTTTTGCTCCTGTTTCGCCTCCCGTTACCGGACAATCAAATGCAACGCAATGCTTAAGAGCAGCTGCCTGATGAATTTCTTGAGCAAGCAGCGGAGATGACGTGGTAAAGTCGATAATCCAGGTATCTTTAGCAACGTTTTGCAAAATGCCTGTCTGCGTAAGATAAACATCTTCAACATCTTGCGGATAGCCAAGCATGGTACACACAGCATCAGCATGACGCACTGCACAAGCAACATCTTCTGCCCACTGTGCACCTGCTTGAATGAGCGCTTGAGCCTTTTGTTTAGTACGCGAATGCACAATCAAGTGATATCCTGCACGAAGAAGATGATGTGCCATAGGTGCACCCATAATTCCAGTGCCGATCCACGCCACGGTCGTAATACGTTGCTTCATAGATGAATCAATCCTTAGTAAGAAAACAGATGTGTACGATATACCAAAATGCGCGTCTGAGGCTGCCTACGAAACTGCTCCGCCCATAGTTCTCTTGATTTTTTGCGCGATTTTATCGGTTAAAGACTGTTCGCACCTTCTGTCTGTGCCCCAATAAACCATAGCAACCATGCCTGGTCCAACATGTGAGCCTAAAATAGGCGACACTTGAGAGCGGATAATAGTCACGCGCTCGCAACCTTTAACTTTTCTGATTTCTTTTTCAAGCCAGTCAGCGTCTTTTTCGGCATCGGTTGAAACAATCGCAAGCGGCAATGATGTATCTTTTGCATATCCTGCTTCAAATGCCTGAATCATAGCTTTGAGTGCTTTTTTACGGCCGCGACACATTCCGCGCAAGGTAAGCGCACCGTTAAGGTCATACGAAAGCACTGGTTTAATATTAAGCTTTCCGCCTACACTCGCCGCCGCTGGAGGAATTCTTCCTCCTGCTGCAAGCGCATCAAAATTTTCAAGCGTAAAGAATCCCTGCAGGAAATAACGAGCGTCACGTGCCCATTCATATACTTCTTGAGCAGTTAAACCCAGTGATGCTTGATGAGCAACCTCAATAGCAAGCAACTCCCCTGCTGCTGAATCACAACGATTGTTAAGCACATAAAGCTCAAAATCAGGGAATTTTTCTTTAATCATCGCTTGCGCGCGGCGCGCCGATTCAATTGAAGACGACAATCCACTCGACAGGCATAAATACAGTGTTGGTGTTCCCTTTTGAGCACAGCGCTCAAAATACTCATAGTATCTACCAGGAGTTACTGCCGTTGTAGAAAAGTGCATCTTAGGATTTTTTCTCATACGCTCATAAAAATCGTGGGCAGACATAGTTTGCCACATGTCATCCACGTGCTCTATGCCTGCCTCATCGACATACGTAAACGGAATGACTTCCAAACCTAAACGTTTAATAATGGCTGGTGAAAAATCCGATGTTGAATCAACAATAATATGAACATTATTGCCATATGGATAATCCTGACCAGTGCTTTGAGCACCAGTTAGGTTTGCGCACGTATCGAGCGGGTTATACTGATTTGTATTCATACACAGCCCTCACAAATGGTTAAGATGGCGTAGCTTTAACACATGTGATTATCAAACATAACTGCGCATGCGCGATCTACAAATACAACTACTCACCATCTTCTGTTTCAAGTTTAGGTTTAATAATACCGTATCCACCGTTATGGCGGTGATAAACAACATTAATTAACCCAGTTGTTGCATTTTCAAACACATAAAAGTCATGACCAATTAAATCCGTTTGTACAAGGGCTTCTTCTTCGGTCATGGGATGAAGATCAATATACTTCTCACGTACCAGCATGTCGTCATCGGCAACCTCGTCAATTAAGTCAGACAGGTCTTTAGACGGCGCAGGTGCAGGCGCTTGAGAGCGTTGTTTGCGATCGATAATACGAGTTTTATACTTACGCAACTGTCTGGTAACTTTGTCGCTTGCAGCGTCAATAGCAGCATACATATCTTCTGAACTTGCCTCAACCCGAACCACATTATTGCGAACGTAAACCGTAACTTCGCACGTTTTACGATCAGGGTTTGAATGATTTTTATCTACACGAAGAACCACATCGCAGCTCATCGGTGTAATGTCAAAAACTTTAAGCGCATCTCCTACTTTATGCTGTACGTGATCACGCAATGCATCACTTACGGAAACCTTACGACCGGAAATTTTAATGTCTGTCATGATTCCTCCTTTGATAAAGTTACTTCAAATTCAGGTGTGTGAGACCCTGTAGCAGCTATAACGAGCATCAATACGCTCATCCACGCTGAATTTAGTACGCTTTACTATATATTTCATACCCGCAAAGCTTATCCGTCAAACAAATATAGCTGTACGGCTGAATTTTCTCGCTTAATGCGTCTTTCAAGTACGGCCTCGTCATTTGTTTAAGAAAGCCAAGAGGAAAAGAGCGCATAAAAGCTTAGAACAAAAGTATGTAAAATAGACAGGATAATGATAACTTAAGCTGTTTTTTGTTAAAATAATCGAGTCATAAAGTATGTTATGCCACAGTATAAGGAGTGCATATGACTGAATATGATGATGAAACGCTTCATCACGTACAACAGCTTGAATTGATGATATTAAAGGATTTCATTAACGTTTGTTCCGAGCATAATCTCACGTATTTTGCCTATGCAGGAACTGGCATAGGAGCAGTACGTCATAAGGGCTTTATCCCTTGGGATGATGACATCGACCTGTGTATTCCTTCAAACGATTACCATACCTTGATTTCTGTTTTTGAAGAAAAATATTCTGATCGCTATGAAATTATGAATGCAGATAAAGATCCCAAATATCCGCTTTCTACCACTCGCATTATGATCAAAGGTACGCAATTTTGCGAAGAGGCATTAAAAGATCTCCCGCTTAATTTGGGTATATTTTTGGATATTTATCCACTCGAAACCGTAAGTGAAAACGATAAAGAGTTTCGCAAACAAGCTAGACGCGCATGGTTTTGGTCACATTTGCGCATGCTCAAGCTTGTTCCGCGACCTTTTATTTTGAATAACGGATGGAAAAGCCGCATTATTAAAGCAGTAACGTATACAGCTGGTACCATCATTTCTTTGCTCCCTATTTCTTTGAAAACCTGTATTTCTCAAGAAAACAAGGCGAAGTCTCTGCACTCACATGAAGAGCCCAAAAGGTTTGCATTTATGTGTGACACTAATCCATATAAGTCGGTTTGGTCTTACGATGAAATTTACCCGCTTAAGCAGCTTGATTTTGAGGGAATGAAAGTAAATTTCCCTGCCAATCTTCATGAGCACTTAACGCAATTTTATGACGGTGACTATATGCAACTTCCCCCCGTTGAACAGCGTAAAAATCACTATCCTGCTCGTTTGGATTTTGGACGTTGGTAGGTTAGTAGCTTGCAGGGTTAAGGCATAGTATCTTTCAACTTTTCAACGTGCAAATTTTTGCAATGCCAAGGATTGGTATACCAGCTTGTTGCAACGCCTAAAACATATAGGTTCTACTCTTCACGTTTATAGCCACCAAGCATTGAGTGCGCGGTAGTACCTACATGGTAGTATGTAAGATGGATGCGTCGTTTATGATTGACTGATTGACGAGGTGAAGGTTATGAAATTGCGCACTTTGAACGATTCTTATCTCAATGTGAGCGGAAATTGTTATAAGTCAGATTTCATTAACCTGACTTACATACATGATGGAAAAATCAATTTTGATGATTCCGTAATGTTTTTATCGCAAGCACAAAAAGACAAGTTAAATAACGATCGCATAAAGAATTATCAACACGCTGCATTTATTGTAAAGAACAAGGATGTATATAGCCTTGTCGCCGATATTGATATTGATGACTATAAGACGGGCAAAATTAAGACGCACGAATTAGTTATTCCTGACACTGTTCAAGGAATGTTGGCTAATTTTAGTATCTACAACACAGAAACACAGCCCGTTCTTCTTATTCACAAACAGCACATTCCCCTCGCAAGCTATGTTGAAACTGTTACAAGTGATGACGTGTACCAACTCGGTGAGCTTACTATCTATATCTACTTACATGAAAAAGCTCAACAATTATTAGACATGTATAAAGAAATAGAAACTCTCTACGTTGCTGACGGACATCATCGTTTATACTCTACTTCTATTCTAAAGCACAAAGAAACAATGCTTGCCTGTCTTATGGATATGAACGACGTAAAAATCTATCCTATTCATCGCATTATTAGAAATGTAGATGCGGTAAGATTTGACGCTGCCAAGAACCTTTTTATAAATAGACACATGATCTCAGAAGACCCTGTGCTCCAAAGAGGCGTGGTAAAGATAACCTATCAAGACGAAACGCTTTATGTCAAACTGTCTAATATTGCTGATGATGAATTTTGGAATAACGATGTTTTACGCTTAAATACCCAAATATTAACAGTAGCGTTTAGAATCAATGATTTTTCTGCCTTATCCTTTGTGTTGGGCAACGAGTTTGATATGGGGAATTACGTCTTAGGACAAAATGACGTCCTCTTAGAGGTATATCCTGTTACTCCCCAAGAATTTATTCACTTTATGGATCTCAATTTAATGATGCCACCAAAATCAACGTGTTTTGAACCAAAGTTCCCATCGTTTTTAATTATGAAAAAATATAAATAGGAGGATCATCTATGCAAGGATTGATACTGGCCGCAGGTATGGGAAGCAGATTAAAAAGAATAACAAAGCATCAAGCAAAATGTATGGTAGAAGTTAATGGTACATCTCTCATAAAACGCATGTTAACCCAACTTATTAACGCGGGAATACAAAGAGTTATAGTTGTTGTGGGATATAAGGCAGACGTTTTACAAGAATATATTGAACAATTACACTTAGGGATCGAGCTGGTGTACGTTCATAATGATATATATGATAAAACCAATAACATTTATTCATTTTATTTAGCAAAAGATGAAATTGTTAAAGACGACACCGTTCTTCTTGAATCTGATTTAATTTTTGATGATACGGTGATTCAAGGTTTATTGTCTGACAAGCGTCCTAACCTCGCCGTTGTAGATAAGTATGAATCCTGGATGGACGGTACATGTTTGGAGCTTGACACAAACGATCATATTACAAAATTTGTACCAGGCTCGGAATTTGACTTTAAACGGGTAGATTCCTACTATAAAACGGTTAATATTTACAAATTTTCAAAAGATTTTCTCAAACGTTCATACTTGCCATTTATAGAGGCGTACATGAGCGCTATGGGTACTAACCAATATTATGAACGTGCCTTAAAGAGTCTTGTTGAGCTTGATAACTCTCTTTTATGCGCTAAAAGGCTAAACGGTGAAAAATGGTATGAAATTGATGACGCACAAGACTTAGATATTGCGTCCTCGATTTTTTGCAAACCATCAGAACAACTGGCAAAAATGATGAAACGCTATGGAGGTTATTGGAGATATCCTCACGTCCTTGATTTTTGTTATCTGGTAAATCCATATTTTCCTCCGACAAAACTTGTCGAAGAATTACAAGCTAATTTTAAGGTTCTGCTTACTCAATATCCTTCTGGGCTAGAAGTAAATTCGTTGTTAGCAGGAAAGAATTTTAATATCAAACAAGAAAATATTACCGTAGGAAATGGCGCATCGGAGCTTATCAAAGCACTTATGGATTCTACCTCAAAAGAGGTTGGTTTCATTCGTCCTACCTTTGAAGAATATCCCAATCGTTATGATCAACAACAGTCAATTTGTTTTTATCCTAGCAATAAAGACTATTCATATACCTGCGATGATGTTATTTCGTTTTTCTCAGATAAAACAATCAAAACTTTAGTGCTGGTGAATCCAGATAACCCTACCGGAAATTATATCCCCAAACAAGAGATGCTCAAACTCGTTCAATGGACAAAAGAACGAGGAATTATGTTTATCCTAGACGAGTCCTTTGTTGATTTTGCAGACGAAGAAGATTCTTCATTTATTAAACAAGACATTATCGACGACAATCCTCAGCTATTTGTAGTAAAAAGTATTTCAAAGTCATACGGTATTCCTGGCCTTAGATTGGGCATTGTGGCATCAGGAAACGTTGAGGCAATACAAAAAATCAAAAAAACGGTTGCTATTTGGAACATCAATTCGTTTGGCGAGTATTATCTTCAAATTGCGGAAAAATATAAGAAAGATTATATGTGTGCCTTAGTAAAGATTAGAGCAGAAAGATCGCGTTTTGAACAAGCGCTCGCGCAAATCAGCGGACTTAGAGTTATTCCATCACAAGCAAACTACGTGATGGTTCAGGTCACAGGTGACATAACAACCGCGGCACTGGCTGAAATCATGCTTTCTAAATACAACATCTTAATTAAGGATTTGTCATCAAAAGTAGATGGTAAAAAGTATTTACGTCTTGCAGTACGCGATGAGAAAGACGACAATGTCTTGCTTCAAGCTCTTAGAAACGAGATGTTCTAAGATTTAAGGCAATGTTTCACTTGTAAAATGTTAACTGAGTACATGTATGATTACATCTGTGTAGTATGACCTCAAGGCAAACGTAGAGTTTTGCTTTGGGGTATACGATGTGAAAGATACTAGTTGCCGTTGCGATTACAGTTACGGTTACAGTTGCGGTTTAAGTTACTACATACCATATTCTCGCGTAATACCATTACATGAGAATATGGTTAATTTACAAAATGGTAAATATAGTTTTAGTGCTTACGAAATACGCCAGAGATTACAGCCAATGAACCCAATACTACAGAAATTACTTGCGCACTTTGGTTTACAAAGAGATCGCCTGTTTGAACAGTGACCTTAGATTCTGATGTAGAAGGCGCTGGCGGTTTAGAGGTTGTTGGAGGCTCTCCTGGATTAGGAGTTGGTTCAGGATCTGGTTTGGGTGTTGGTTTGGGTGTTGGTTTGGGCGTTGGTGTTGGCGTAGGTGTTGGTGTGGGCTTTGGACAAACTGTAATAACAGCCGCCGCCTGATCACAGCCATCCTCATCTACGCCATTCAAAAAATAGCTTTCGGCGGCGTTGTGTTCAAGCACAAACGTATCTTTATACGCTTCAAATGCAGATGTTTTTCCAGGTTCTACATCTGACCCAATCATATCGGGCGCATCGATTTCGCGCGTAACCCTACAATTTCCATATCCTGTAAGTCCATCTTCTGTATTATGTTTAAGCAACTCTTGATTAATCGTATCATCAGAAAGTGAATATTTTGGGAGCTCACCATACCTAAACTGCTCATACTCCGTAAGACTTTGACATTCAGGTTCGTAAGCATCGCTTCCGTTGGTTTCCTGAACACAGCGAGCAACTACATTAGTTACGCGTATCGGCAAAACTGTAAGAGCTGACTTCGTTTCAACATCGCCTTCAAGTTTAAGGGTAAACACCCCTGGTTCTTTCAACTCAAAACTATACTCGTCGTAGAGTTCATGATTCTTAAGATCACTTGCGGTGCTTTGATAGCCAAAGTATGATACTCCAGAATCTTGTTCTCCCTCGTCTACATATGCGCTACTTTTATATATACTCATGTCCTGGTCATGTACGTCAGAACTAATAAATCCGCCTTTGTCCAGCGGCGCTTGGTTTCCGTGTTCGTCACAAAATCCTGCATTATTGTTATAAACAAGCGATACTACGGGAATGATTTTGGATACCTTGTGAACAGGCACACGATAGATAGGTATGCCCGTAGGTGTTAACTCTTGTTTTTGTGGATGAGCACCAGTATCTATGGTGCTTGTTTTAAAAACTGGTGCACTTACAAGGGTAAATTTAACATTTTTAAGGATCTTTGGTACAAAAATTGAAGTTTTTGGAACGCTTTGAAAGCGATTGCCCGAAAGAAGAAATGCAGACGTCTGTATTTTATAGCTCACATGTGCAGTATCGCCTATGTTTTGGATGCAGGTATTTTCGGCTTTACAATTAACTGCTCCCCCTGTCACGGTGGAAATACCTCCGCCACCTATCGCGTATGCGCTATGTGGCGGATAAAAACCCGAAGTAGAACATATTAAAGCAAGGGCAACTAACATGCGAGGAGCGTGCATAAATTTTTTCATACATGTTCTTTCGTAGGCGTGTTTGTATAAACGAGCAATGGTATATATTGTACACTTTTTATGAAGCAAAAATCTTGAAAGAACAAATTTTTTAGCCGTATGTACGAGCCGCCCTTACGTATACTATGTATTATGCTTATTACTTAGTAGTATGCCCATTACTTAAGCGTTTAAAATTTATTAAGTCCAGCGTTCATTTCGTTGACCTTATGCTTTATCGAAAGATACTGAGTAATCCAGCAAATCGCAAATATTGCTATAAATATACCCACGTACAGTGCGGCTCCCACAACAGAATGCGGCATCCAACCTGCAAAATAAGCAATGGGAAACATCGCCAGACAAGCAATTACAAAATAAACGCCTGTTTGTTTGGTAAGGCTCCACGAATCAATATCCCAAACAACCGATCCCATTGAAAACAACGAACCCACTATGCCACACAAAAGCGTTTGAAGAAGAACAGCGTTTAATTCGGTTCCAGCTGTGTTTATGAGCTCTTGATTGACGGGATAGTAACAATTGTCCCCAATACCAATTGATATAAACAGCGTTATCACATAACCAATTGCAATGCCGAGAGGAAAGCCAAGAAGTCCAAGTTGAATGAGTGTCTTTTTCATTATTTACCACCTTTCATGCCTAAGAATTGTTTAATTTTGGCAACGTATCTTCTGGAAACGTATGTTCCTGTTCCATTTGACAACTTTACGTAAATTGTTCCAGTAAAGCTCAAGTCAAAACTCTTCACTTTGCTTAAGTTGATAATTTCAGAATTTGATATCCGTACAAAATCCTTGTTTATAAGCCACTGTTCTATCTCATAGAGCCTCAAACGAAGCGTGTAATCGCCTTGGCTTGTTTGGGCAAAAACTTTGCCAGATCGAGCAAAAATGCGATAGATATCAGATGGATCAAGTACAACAACATCACCGTCTTTAAATCCAGCGATCACATGAGCACGCTCATCGGAAAACATGTCCATGATGAGTTTTATTTCGTCCGTAACCTGATTTGCCGTGATAATAATTTTTGGTTCCTCATATGTTTTATCAAGTTTAAGTTCGATTTTCATGCGTTCACCTCCTGTTCAATGAGCATTCTATAAGATAGCAGGGCACGATTTCTACACCTGTGTAATAAGTGGTTGTACGAACACTATAAGTGGTTACTTTACAGCATAATATACAAAAATCTTTCCAAACATGCGAAACGAGGTAAAACAATATGCATGAGCAGCTGGGAACAAAGGCGCTCATAGATCTATCTAAAACCCTAGTTTAAGCACCTATCCACGCATTAGGCAAAGACCGTAAATGCCTGTTAAAAGTGCCTGTTATATTTCTATATAACAGGCACTCTATATCCTCAACACTCATTACAACCAAATACCGCCACACGAGTCCTAGATATTTACCGCATTTGAACCAGCAGAAGATGTGTTTGAGGCGTCTTTATCTTTGGACTCTGGAGATTCACTATTTTTTGATTGAGGAGCAGGCATACCCTTTATTTGCGTATCTGCAGAAAATACAATACGCGATCCAATCCATCGAGAACGAATGAGCTGCAAGATGCCATTTTCCTGAATAGTAGACGACACTTGCTCAAGCGCATGTTGTAACGTCTCATTTTTTGATGCCACTGCAATACCTGCCTGTGTGGGTTTATCCAACGTGCCAACACAAGTAATATTTGTTAAAGGCTTTGCCATGTAAGCGCCCGCATACGCTTCACATAACACATAATCAGCTTTACCAGATTGCACAGCATCAAAGGCCTCGTTAAGATTTGAACATTCTATTGGCTTCATCGTTAAGCCCGAACGCTTATATGCAAGCTCAGAAATTGAACCTTTTTGGAGTGCAACACGTTTACCAGACAAATTTGAGGCTTTAAGAGGCTCACCTGTTGATTTACCAAAAAGTGCGGCGGCTGATTCTGCATAGCCTCCTACAATTTTTGCAACCGTTGTTTCGTTTTGTTTTGTGTTGAGCACAATATCGCATGTTTTTCCTAAACTTCTTCCCACATCCGAAATTTCTACGAAACTAACTTTTAAGCCAAGTGCGTCACCTAAAGCATATGCCAAATCAACATCTAGACCACAAAGCTCAGAATTATCAGTTTGCATAACAAAAGGAGCAATGTTAGAACTCATTTTTATACCAACGGTAAGTGTTTGTGGGGTAACCAAATTATCATCAGTAACTTTTGGTGTTAACTTAGCTTGTGAAGTTGATTGAGCCTGTTGCACCGAAGGTTTTTCTAGTACGGGAAGTTCAACAGAAGAAAGAGAGCAACCACCAAGCGCCAAAACACTTAAGAGTGTAACTTGAGAACATAAAATAAGCGATATGTGACGCCTGCTCATATAACGCTCCTTTAACACATGCCGTATGACAAAGTATCATCTCGAAAAAAGTGCTCTAAGGTACAAATATAATAACTTACCTAGTTGACCTGGTATTTGACCCCACACTCGCATACTGGAGCCTTCGCTGGTATACCGCAGTACCCATACTGTAAACTCTCTCGCCTGCAAGGCCGTATGCCTTGAAATCAACAGACGGTATGACTAACCCCTAGGACGAGCCATGCTCATACATATGCACACACATGTATTTACGTGGATCCTTTTGACCTCGTCTGCCTTGGACTAAGAAATGCCACAGATAAACTCATGCATTTCCGCAACCACAAACCTAGATAAGTTATCTCAAGTATACCAACTTGTGCACCTACGTCTACCATATAATTTGCAGGAGATATACATGCATACCAAATTTAATCGGAAACTCATCATAAAAGCACAGGTAATGCACTTACTGTATAAACACTCAAGGGAGCATATAAATAAGACTTACGCGAAAAATGCAGCTAGAGCATTCTTCTAAATCACCAAACGCGCGCAAATGCAAGAGCTGATACATCTACAGCATTTGCTTTCTTTAACGCTCTTGCGGCCTCACGCATACTCGCACCAGTGGTAATAACATCATCTAATACGAGAACCCGTTTATTGCTCATATCTTGTAGTACAGAAATAGTGCCTGTAAGGTTATCAACACGTTGTTGCTTTGAAAGACGCCTTTGATCCAATGCGTATGGCCTTACTAAAACATCGCAATAAGAAATTCCTAGAGCGTACGCAAAGAGCTGCGTAACAAGCTCCATATGGTCAAAACCTCGATAACGATATGCTTTCCGCGTTGCAGGGATAAAACACACAGCGTTATGGGGTAAGCGTGGTGGCGCACGACATATATCCTGCGATGTTTGCCGTGAAAAGATCAGTTTAGAATGTACCGCGCTCACGCTCGTGTTGTTTGGATAATACGCGGCGCACATAAAACGATAAAAACACGCCAAAAGAGCCGCTAAACACGCAGATAAACGCGTATCTCGTTGGTCTTTAAATTGCAAAATAAGCTGTCTTGTATACGATGAAAACTCATACACCGCATGACATGACGCAAAACCCCATGGATCGCTGCATTCGCTACAGGTAAGCCAGCCACTAGGAGCCGAGCAATTTGGACACGACCACACAGGATCTATCCACAACAAGCGATGAAAGCATGATTTACATATAAAACTATCGCATCGTTTATTACAAGCGACGCAAAGTATAGGACACATAAGCTTTTCGAATGAGAATCCCAGCGCGCGCTTGGCAAAAGAACCTCGTTGGCGTGCATACAAATCGCTTGCGCATATGTTATGTACACACTGCTGATAGGCTTCAAACGTACAAAACGAAACATAGGGATTGTATACAAAAGCTTTAGCTGCACGTGCTTGACGCAGCGCATCTTCATAAATTTGTCCACAGGTATCCATTGCTATTCCTTTTTTGGAACAGCACGTATGAGCAATTTTATAGTAGCACGTTACCAATCAAAATGCAAACACTTGTTTGGTATAAACCACCACCCTATGAAGCACACGTTTTGAATCCATAAAAGCTGTGAATTACAAGCATATTGGAAACACGTAACCAACAATACGCATTAACACCGCTAAACTGTATACATATGAAGTCACGCTACATAAGCTCAACGCCTATACTTTCAAACGAATGGGAATCTATGTATAAACTTGTTGCTGTAGATTTAGATGAAACGCTGCTCACTGATGCTCGCCATGTACCATTGCGCGTACGCCGTGCTATTGAACAAGCGCGCGCAAAAGGCGTATATATCGTACCGTCATCTGGTAGAAGCTTTGCTATTATGCAATACATTCTCGATGAAATTGGCGCAAAAGACATGAAAGACGAATATGCAATTTCGTGTAACGGCGCGTGTATTACTGAAAATGCGCACAATACTATTATTGATTTGCAGCCACCAACACCGTGGGATTTTTGTAACAAAATATGGAAACATGGTATTCAACTGGGAAATGTTGGTGTTCATGTATACACGCTCGCCTCGATTTATACCACAAAATGGCGCGACGACGACAGAAATATCTTTACGTTAACTGGAATACCCGCTATTGAAACACGTGAGGCAGATCTGGAATTTTTACGCAACACGCATATCGTTAAGATTTTATACATGAATAATGACTTTTCGTATCTGCAACAACTGGCTCATGACATGCGCGACCTTACGCGCGACGTAGGTGTTACGTTTTCTTCTAACTGCTACATTGAATTTACGCCAAAAGGCATTTCTAAAGGTGCTGCGCTTAAGCGTTTGGCTCATCACTTAGGTATTGACATGAACGAAACCATTGCCGTTGGTGACAGCGCTAACGATACCGAAATGATCAAAGCCGCAGGTTTAGGCGTATGCATGGCAAACGCTGATGATTCCATGAAAACACAAGCTGATTATGTTACCCAGGACAATAACAACGAAGGCGGCGTAGCAGAGGTCATAGAGAAGTTTATTCTAGGTGCATAGCGCCTATGTACGTAGCGCACACTATGCCGCGCACACTTTTGACTGCGCACCCTATTTATCAGCTAAATATACACGCGTATGATGTGCTTCAAGATATTCGCACGCTGATTTTGGTATGTTTTTACCTGTCACAACTGACGTAATGCGCGAGTCAAGTCGAATAGGCACTGGCCCGTAATGCATGAACTTTTCGGGTTCGGTTACTACAACAACTTCTGCCGCAACGTCTGCCATCGCGCGAACAGCTTCGGCCTTCATTTGATCACAATTTGTAAATCCGCTTTTTTCTGACCAACCATCTGTACCAATAAAGAGGTACTCTACCGAAAATTGCTGCGCCCCAAGGCGCATCAAAGGGCCTACGGTCAGTTGGCAATCGGGCTGAACAGAACCTCCCAACAACGTAACATGAACTTCGGGAAGATCTCGTACATACCACGCGATAAAAGCACTGTTTGTTATAATGCTCACATTCTTTTTGGTTTCGCCAATAATGCGCGCGAGCAAAGCACAACAACTGCCGTTTTCTATCATAATCGTCGATCCATCATACACAAAATCAGCAGCGCGCTCGGCAATGCTGCGCTTTTCTTCGTAATGGTATGCTAAGCGTCCAGCAACATCATTAGGGTTTGCAAGGAGGGCATATCCATGTTCGCGAACAACAAGGCCTTTATCTTGTAAGGAATCCAAGTCTTTACGAGCGGTCACATTAGAAACATTGAGCATTTGCGCGAGCGTTGTTACATCAATGCGTTTCTTTTCGGTTAGAATTTCTAAAATTTTACTGTCTCGTTTGGACATGTAACCCCCTTAACAAGACTTGTGCTATAACAAGGAAAAATTAACTATCATATACATAACATATTGGAGCTGATTTTCAGAAATTATTTACGAACTATTCTCTAAACGTAATAATTTATTGTCCAAAAGCCCAAAAACGAAAGTATTTTAGATTTCTTTCATAAAAAGTTCATATGCATTATTCCATAACGCACCATAAACTTCTGATTGCGAAATAGAGCTTACCGCATGCGGCTCATTGGGTGGAATACACGTTGCTTCTTTTGAATCAAAAGACCCCGCACACTTTGTTGCCACAAGTGAAGCTGCTGTAAATACAACATGTGCAATTTCGCACGCATGACCACGCATTGGTACAGGCGCCATATAGGGAGCGTCGGTTTCGGTAACCATTTGGTTTAACGGACATGCCTGTATAGCCTGGCGAACATACGGCGCAGACGCAAATGTTGACACGCCACCAAACGCAATGGTGCACCCCATTTCCACAAATGGCTTCATGACCTGCGGCGTAGATGTAAAGCAATGCAACACACAACCTCGGGGCGGAACGCCTATGTTCCTAAGCACCTGCACCGCTTGTACATGTGCTGCTGCCGTGTTGTCATCTTGTGCATCGCGAATATGCAATTCAACAGGTAAGTTTCTTTCATGCGCGAGACGCAGCTGAAATTCAAGTGCACGAATTTGATCGTTAGGGTCAACCTTATTATATGGGCCAAAATCTAAGCCGATCTCGCCAATTCCCACACAATACGGAAGATCAAGCAACTGCATAAGTCGCTCGCGCGCAGACGCGTCAAATTGAGCCGCCCCATAAGGGTGGACGCCTGCAATAATTCTAAACGAATCCAGCAGACGATTGTACGCCGGCCGCTCATAGCCGTATATATGCGCCTGCGAAAAATACGGGAGCACAAGTCCTTTTTGCTTGGCATATTCAAGAAGCGCATGGGCTTCGTCTAAGGTACGAGCACGCCAAGCATCAACCGTAGACGCACTATAAATACCAAAAGGTACATCCTCAACAGGGTCTATAGGATCAACGAGCATGCCAACGCCTGCTAATGCTGCGCGAGCAAGAGCTGCCGAACTGGTGAGTTCACGCAAACAATGCAGGTGTCCATGCGTGTCGGCAACAGGCACGCCTGACGGTGGTAAAGGAACCACCTTACCACGTTTACCATGGAAAAGCATAAGATCGTCTGGTAAAAAATCGCAAAGGTCAGTGGCGTTTTTATATGTGCTCATCACGCTTCTTTTCAACAAAATTGCATGTTAGCATACGAGTTTGTGCAGATACAGACCCAAGCGCACGAGCTAACTCAACAAATTGAGCAGGTGTAAGTTTTTCGCCGCGTTCGCGCGCGTCAATATGCAGATTATCGCAAGCCTTAAGAACATCTTGCTTATCAAAACCACAGGCACATAAGCAATTAAGAAGCGTTTTGCGTCGTTGAGAAAAAGCTGCGTCGATCACGCGCGCAACATGTGCCCTCTCGTGAGTTTTGCACAGCTGGTTATCCGCAGACCTTCGCTGTATGTGTATAACTTCAGACATAACATGAGGCGCAGGGAAAAAGTTTGAGGGCGCAACCTTAAAACCACCAACGCACTCCGCATACAGTGCAAGCTTTGCTGAATATGCACCGTAAAGTTTGTGAGACGGATACGCTGCCATTCTTTGCGCAACTTCTGATTGCACCATAACAATAAGCTCATTGAGCTCGGGCAACATTTCGAGGTAGCGCAAAACTGCGGTAGCAGCAATTTGATACGGTAAGTTTGCTATCAGCTTTACCGAACACGCATTTCCATCACAATCTGCAGAAAAAAGTTTTGCGCGAATCTCGTCAGCAGACACTTTAAGTGCGTCGGCAGATATAAGCTCAAATTTATCGGCGTATTCACCAAGCGTTTCAGCCAACACATCTGGCAATACGCGATCGGCTTCAATTGCACAAAGCCTTTTAACACGAGGTAAAAGCGCACATGAAAGCGTGCCGATACCTGGTCCTATTTCGATAACATAGTCATCCGCTTGGACACGTGCAAGCTCTAAAATGTGCCCAATAACACTATCGTCTATCAAAAAATTTTGACCAAGGCGATGTTTTGTATATAGACCAAATGAAGACAAAACATCCAAGGTAGCGCGCTTTGATGCCAGTTTAGAAAACACCATACTCCTCTACGTAGTGTTGATTGCTGTACAAACCCACCCAAGGTCTCATGTTGTGTGCAGACACCAACAAAAGAGCCGATATTGATACAAGCTCATATCCAACGCTTAACGCCATCAGTCAAGCAATATCATGCTCATCAGTGCCCTCAAGCATCTGGTATGCGCTTACTGCTTCATCTTATCCAAGGCGAGGGAAAAGAGCAGTACCCTTTACAACAGGCTGATCGCCTGCAAGACCTCCCCATGCACATATAACATCAAGTGAAAGCCCCTCTATCATCGTGCCGCCTACCAGCTCGGCTTCGGGATCAAGGCCTTCGCGCATAAGTACTTCATGCGAAGTTTCGGGCATAAATGGTGCCAAAAGATGTGCTGCTATACGAATTGATTCAAGCAGGTTAAGCAGGATAAAACGCAATTCTTCTACGCGCGTGGGATCTTTTGCAACATTCCAAGGTGCCATGTCCTCGATATAGTGATTAGCTGCGTGAACAAGCTCCATAACAACGTCTTTTGCAGCAGCAAAATTCATGGACTCCATATTTTTTTGGTACGGCTCAAACATGCGTTGGGCAATGTCGCGAAGCGGACTTATCTGGTGCTTCCACGCATCATCAACAACAGGCGTTTTCCCATCAAAATATTTATCGCACATAGTAATGGTACGAGAAACAAGATTACCCCAGCTATTTGCCAAATCGGCATTATAGACTTGCTCCATACGTTCAAACGAAATTGCTGAATCTTCGCCATGAGTTACGTCAGTCATAAAGTAATAGCGGTAGCCTTCTACGCCAAGTTTATCAATAACTTCTGCAGGAGCAATGGCATTACCGCGAGATTTAGACATTTTTTCAGCATTTCCTGTTTGAGGATTACGCACGGTTAAAAATCCGTGTGCAAAAACGCTTTGAGGCAAAGCCTCGCCCAGCGCCATGAGCATTGCAGGCCAAATTACACAGTGAAAACGAATAATGTCTTTACCTACAACGTGACACTGCGCTGGCCAACGAAATGCAAACTCATCTTTAGAAGCAGCGTCGTCAAGACCATAACGAACTGATGTCATATAATTCAACAACGCGTCAAACCAAACGTAGGTAACATGCTTATCATCAAATGGAACGGGAATACCCCAATCGAAACTCGTCCTGCTTACCGATAAATCTTGCAGACCCGATGCAACAAAGGAGCGAACCTCGTTCATGCGAAACGCAGGCTGTACAAACTCGGGATGCTCATCGTATAATGCAAGGAGCTTGTCCTGAAATGCAGAAAGTTTAAAGAAATATGATTCTTCTTTCACGCGTTGGAGCGGACGACCACAATCGGGGCATAGATTTTCGCCTTCGCTTTGTTGTGCTTCGGCTGCTTTACTTACTTGAGTTTCGGTAAAATATGTTTCCTCGGGCGTGCAATACCAGCCATCATAGCTGCCCTTATACAAATATCCCGTTTCTTTCATGCGATTCCACAACTCCTGAACCGCCTTGTATTGGCGCGGCTCGGTGGTGCGAATAAAATCATCGTAAGAGATTTCGAGCTTTTTCCACAAGTTAGTAAACAAAGGAGCTTGGCTGTCACACCATGCTTGTGGCGAAAGATTGTGAGCTGCCGCGGCTTCGGCAACTTTTTGACCGTGCTCATCCATACCAGTTAAAAACTTAACGTTGTAGCCCATCATACGACGGTAACGCGCCTGCACATCGGCAAGGATAGTGCAATATGCAGTTCCTAGGTGCGGAGCTGCATTTACATAGTAAATTGGCGTTGTTATAAAGTAAGAGGGGCATTGTGTCTGTGCCATACAAACTCCTTGAGATTTGAAACTGCTCTATGCTTTTATGTGCAACGCACGGGCGCTACAACAACCTAAAAGCATATTTATTATACGTTTGAGCATGTAAATTACGACAAACTTACATGGATATTGCAATTATTTTATTGTAAACACTCGATTTAGAAATATCAAATTCATGTGCCAGCTGTTTTGCTAACGCCGATGGGCTTATATGATGTTGCAATCCTTCGGCAATAGCATCCTCCAACGTACGCGCAACATGCGTGTCCATGCGTTCCAAATTATCCAAACACTCACGCGCACGCTCGGGCGTACATTCTACAACTAACACACATTCACCGCGGAGCGGCCGCACCTGCTCAGCTGCTTGCACGCGCACTATAAGCTCCTCAATAGTATCACGCATACAATCTTCGTGAATTTTGGTAAGCTCACGTACCAGCGCACAACGCACATGAGCAAACTTCCCTGCCAACTCTTGAAGCGTTTGAAGCACGCGATGAGGTGATTCGTAGATAACAAGTGTTGCAGGAATACGCGCAAGCACGTGCAAGCGTTTGCGAAGCGCGCTTGTTTTACGAGGTAAAAAGCCTTCAAAATAAAAATTACTCATTGCAAAACCCGACGCCGCAAGAGCACTTAACACCGCAGAAGGGCCTGGAATCACCTCAACACGATAGTTTGCATTAAGTGCCGCGTCAGCTAAAACCTGACCTGGATCAGATACCCCAGGCATCCCTGCGTCTGAAACTAAAGCAATGTGTTCGCCAGCTGCAAGACGCGTAAGAATTGCAGGAATTTTTTCGGGCAAAACATTCTCATCGGCACGGATAAGCTTGGTGTGAATATCAAAGTGGTTAAGAAGCTTGGATGCAACACGCGTGTCTTCGCAAAGCAACACGTCAGCATGTTTAAGCACCGATACCGCGCGCGGTGACATATCGGACAAATTGCCAATAGGGGTTCCAACAAGCGATACATATCCTGCTTGTGTCTGCTGAGATAAGGCAGATGGCGCGTGCGTGCTCAATTCTTCAGATGAAGACGCCCCCTGCGACGCGCGCTGCGAAGCAAGCTTTAAAGAATCGTCTTGAGGCTTTAGGCGCATATCATTCTTCTTTCAAACGAAGAGAATGCATGACGGGCATCCCAGCCCGAAAGACGGCCTTGCGTTTTCCATGTTTGGAAGAACCACGCATCACAGGCGCGGTATAAATCAAGCTGGTCAGACATATAAATGCGCTCTTGCGCAATATGACCTTCTGGTGTCATAGCGCTATCCAGCCCAGGAAGTGCCGAGCACCAGGTACCAACCATAATTTTGAAACCGTTTTTTTGCGCTGCGTGTAAATAATTCTTTGAGGTCGCTAGCAATGTTTGTGTTGTAAGCGCGCCGCGCATTTCAAAATATTCATCAAAATGATCGAGATGTATGTCAAGCATGGTATGTTTATAATTTCCAGATGCCATAAACGAGCGCCACATATGAGGTTCGTGTGCATCGGGCATAATAACCAGCACATCATCACCAGCAAGCGAACGAATAATGTCATAGCCTTCACGATAATAATTGCGCAACAAATGAGCAGGTATACCGCTTTGACGCTTAAACGCAAAAGTTTTTTGTATACGAGGGTGCACTGCAAGTTCAAAACCCGCAAGCGCAGCGCGATACGCATAGCGTTTTGCAAGCGCGCTTAAGGTTTTAAGTGCATCATGTTTATAGGTATTAAACGAAGAAAATTCTGGCACGTATTCAGAAAGTTCACCCTCATTACCAGGGTTTATATCAAGAACCAAAACAATTTTTAAGCCAATCTCATCCGCCCAATCAAAAGCTTGATCTACATAATCGGCACAGCCTATAAATTGAGAGGTAAAAGGTCCTGCATCGCCAAACACATAAAAAGGAACACACAAACGCACGGCATTAAAGCCACGGGCAGCAATATTTTTGAAATCAATTTCGCCTATAAACGTTGATCGATGATATTGAATGAGGTCAGCGTAGGTTTGTTTGCTCATCGATTTAACCATAGCGCATTCATCAAGGACTTGCGCTTGCGCAAAATACTCAGGCGTAATCCATGGCTCGAGCTTTAACCAACCTGACAGATTTACCCCATGTAATGCAATATCAGACATCGGCGTCCTTTTGCGATCGTACAGCCTAACGTGTTTGGCTGCTTATGGTAAGTGTACCAAAAAATCACCCGAAGGTTAGACAAACAGGAAAAATGATAAGTATTTTTTTGCCTAATTTATACATTTTGCATACATGCAAAAAGCGCACTTCTTCCCATACGAGTATACGCAAACATGTATCTATACATTTAGTTAAGTCGCTTGTTTACGCTTCATATATGGCACAGTTATGAGGCGTTTCATCAACCTCAACACGTACAACAGGAAGACCAAGCGCGCAAAAACGTTGATAAAAGTATCGCGCAAAATTTTCTGAAGTTGTTCTAAACGGTACAAACGTAAGCGTAAAAGTTTCTTGTTCAAGTGCACGAACCGTTTCGGGGCGTAAAGAATTTTCTTCAACAATAAAGGTGTGGTCAAATTTTTTAACTTCAGCGCGAACAATTTGTTTAAACTCGCCAAAATCTATAAGCATATCTTTGTCTTCACCTTGAGATGAAAGATTCTCTTTATAAAGATACACAATTACTTGCCAACGGTGCCCGTGCAGATTTTCGCATTTTCCCTTATAATTTGTTAAAAAATGGGCAGCATTAAAATAACTTTGAGTTTTTAAACTAAATCCCATATAAGTTTCCCCTCTATCCTTCGTGCGTTATCTACCAGCAATAAGCGCGCGATGCACGTTCAAAAAGAACGCTTCAAGTACCAACTGTGCAGACACATGAGCTCGCATTTGTTGTTTTGCACACGCGACACAGGCAAGAGCCGCCAACATAGCGTCAGTTGAGGCGCGCGCTGCAAGACAATCACATATATTCACAGCATCCTGATTCATAATTTCTGCGTGCGAACCTTCGCTGAAAAACATAGCATCTCGTAACAAAGAGGCACTTATATCTATAATTTCTTCAACCGATATCTGCTGTGCGCGACTAAGCTGGCGTTTGTGCGCTGCTTGCATCTTTTTACGCGCACCTGCTGATAAAAAGTCTTGCGAACGTTCAAGATCGGCTTGTTGCTCATCAGTTTTTTGATCAAGAGGAATTTGAATGAGCACACACAACTCATCGGACAGCTCAATAAGATCCCAACTATCTGCATCAGGCATGATTGCAAACATATGCATAATTTTGCTTCGTATATTCATTTTTGAAGACGAACGCAAAAAATCTATAGCCGCCTTTGGACTTTGTTTAATATACAAGGCCCATCGTGCTTGTTCAGGTGTTGACGCTGCCGCCTGTTCAACCAATTTTGCTGCTTGAGCTTGATTTATAAACGTAAACGGAATATGTTGGCAACGAGATGATACCGTTTGCAACACCTGCGCTGCAGATGTACTTACCAAAACAAAGTATACCGAAGCTGGAGGCTCTTCAAGCGTTTTAAGCAATGCGTTGGCACAAGACGCGCCTAAGGATTGCGCTTCGTGAATCACGATAAGCTTACGTTTTGCCTGAATAGGCGCACGATGCACAACGTCAAGAAGATCGTGGATCTGCTCAACAACATAGCCTTGTGCACCTTGAGGATAAAATTGATGTAAATCAGGATGACTTTTATGCATAATGCGTCTGCAGCAAGCACACTCATCGCCGCCATATGGACAAAGAAGCATTTTTGCCAATTCATCAAGAGCCTCAGAGATCCCTAGTCCATAATTGCCAATAAAGAGATAGGCATGAGAAAGTTGTTTTTGGGCATATGCTTGCTTGAAAAAAGAACACACATGGGTTTGAAGTGCCAAAACACCAAGAAGATTTTCCGAAGTTATATCAAAAGCGCTCACGTATGTTCACCTCATATTCAAAATTAAAACGTATATGCCATACGTTACCTATACTTATCATACAAACCATGCACGCGCATATCTTTTGCGCGCATTTTACACAAAGCTCGTAGAAAGAGTGGCAAAACTAAAGGGACAGCTGAGGAAAAGTTTTGCGTATATCAGCATAAAGCCTTGAGAACACCTCTTGCGGTGTTCCCTCCCCCGAAATGAGCGTAACTCGTTGTGGTTGAAGACAAGCAAGCTTTTTATACGCTTTTTGAACGTCTTGTTGGAAGGTAAGCCCTTCCTGCTCAAGCCTGTCAACACTCGTTTTAGTAGCACGCGCATATGCACAAGCAACATCTACGTCAAGCACATATGTTTTATGCGGAACAATGCCACACGAACCAAGGTCATTTGCCCGAAGTACCATATCTTCTGCCAGCTTGCGACCACCATATTGATATGCATAAGTTGAATCAAAATATCTATCACATAAAACTATACAACCTTGCGCTAAAGCAGGCTTAATAACCTCATGAACAAGCTGCGCGCGTGCAGCTTCATACAAAAGCAGTTCGCACTCAGAAGACATAGACGTATGCGCAGGGTCTAACACAAGAGCTCGTATTGCCTCAGAAATAGACGTGCCACCAGGTTCGCGCAAACATAATACCTTACAAGAAGCCTGCTCAAAACACGATCTTAGAAGCTGAATTTGCGTAGACTTACCACAACCATCCACGCCTTCAAGCGTTATAAATAAACCTGATGTACTCATGATGAGCTCTTTTGAGTTGAGCGTGCAGAAGATGTTTTTTTGCGAGCAGTGCTTGTCGTGCGCTTGGTAGTTGTCTTTTTACGTGCAGACGTCTTACGCGAAGATGCTTTACGTGAAGACGTTTTCTTTGCTGCAGCATTTTTCTTAAGTGGACAATTCATATTCACGCAAATCTTCCAAGGTCCGCGCTGCGTTTGCACTTCTACAATCGGAGCGCCACATTCGGGACACGTCTGTTGTGTAGCTGTGAGCGCACCGCGTTGAGGCAAAGGATAGCTTGTCTGACATTCATCATAATTTTCGCAACGAATAAAACGCTTGGCTGTTTTTTCGCTTTTATGCGCAATAAGCTTGTAATCTTTACCTGTTTGTGCACACGTTTGGCAAACGCCAACAACTATATCGGGCTCTAGATTGCTCGGACATGCAGGATTAATGCAAATTTCAAACGCACGCTGTCTAAAGGGATGAACTTTTACACGAGGTGCTTTGCACGTTTCACACCTGCTCTTTTCGCCTTCAAGCGCTTCAATGCGCCCAGTAGGCACAGGATAGGTTACGTTGCAATCGGGCCATCCAACACAGCCAACAAAATTTGAGCGCGTCTTTGCAGAGCTTTTCATCACAAGGTCTTTACCGCACTCTGGACAAACTCCAACCTTAGCATCGGCTGTAACTGCGTCAGATATTGCTTCGCCTAAATCTTGAACATGATCAATCAGCGTTCCCATAACAGACGCCAACAAAGCGCGCGAGTGATCAACAACGTGTTCTTGCGTTGAGGCTCCTTCTGCAACGCTCGTCATGTCTTCTTCAAGTTCAGAAGTCATATTTGAGCTGGTAATATGTGGCGCGTATTGAGTAAGCGCATCAATAACCGCACAACCAAGCTGACTTGCTTCAACAGGATCGCCTTTGAGATATTTAACGTCATACAAGCGCTGAATAATGGAAGCACGCGTAGACTTAGTACCCAAGCCGTGCTTTTCCATTTCCTGAATAAGACGACCTTGGCTGTAACGCGCAGGAGGTTCTGTTTGCTTGGCATCCATATTCATATCATGAACCGACAAAACATCGCCTTGCGAAACTGCAGGTAATTGCTCGTCTTTATGAAGTCCATAGGGATATATTGCTCTAAATCCAAGAGTGGTAATAACGGTTCCCGAAGAAACAAAGGGCTCATCGGCAATATTAAGCTTAAGTTTGGTATTTTGTGCTACCGAAGGCGCAGAAAGCGTGGCCAGAAAGCGCCGTGCAATTAAGTTGTAAAGTTTCCACGCTGCGGCATCTAATTTTGTAGGATCAGCAGCAGCGGTTGGATAAATGGGAGGATGGTCGGTAGTTTGTTGCTTTCCTCGTGTTGGCGTAAGCTTTTCTTGCGATAACAGCTCGTTACAATACGGGCGATACTGAGGTACTTGCGCTAGATTTTTAACGCATGCGCGAAGATTAAGCGACGAGGGGTATACCGTGTTGTCTACACGCGGATACGAAATCAAACCTTCCATATACAACGACTCAGCAAGACGCATCGTACGCGCTGGAGTTATGCCCTCGGCGGCGGCTGCCGCTTGTAAAGACGTGGTATTAAAAGGCGCTGGAGGCCGCGTTGTGCGCGATTTTTCTTCGATTTCCTCAACAATTGCCGAACGCGCGCTACGCACCCGATTAAACGCTGCAGTTGCCTGTTCTTTGTCCTTAAAACGAGCTATGGCATGCGTTGTCTTAAATTTTTCGTCTGCGCTTGCGTCAGGCGTTACAGACAACATGCCCGAAACAACCCAATAGTCTTCGGGGATAAAGGCGTTGCGCTCGCGCTCTTTTTCTACCACCAATGCAAGCGTAGGCGTTTGCACGCGACCAGCCGAGCGAACGTTACCCAATCCACTGAATTTTGCCATCGTAAGATAACGCGTAAGAACAGCACCCCAAATAAGGTCAATATACTGACGGCTTTCGCCTGCATCCGCTAGGTTTTGATCGAGCTTAACCAAATGCTCAAACGCATGGTCAATTTCGGCCTGAGTAAAAGCAGAATAGCGCGCACGAAAAACCGGCACGTCCACAGCAACTTGCTGCATCTGGCGGAGCGCATCAGATCCAATAAGCTCACCTTCGCGGTCAAAGTCTGTTGCAATAATGATGGTATCTGCTTTTTTTGCCAAGTTTTTAAGCGCACGGATAATACCCTTTTCAGCAGGAAGCTTTTCTATGGGTGACCATATCAAATACGGCAAACTAGGAACTTTCCAGCCCTTAATATCAATACCGTCGCTTAAGTAGGGTTTGCGTTTAGATTCAAACGGAGGGCACGCCAACTCTTTTGGCAGATGAGCAGAAAGAATCTCACCTTCCTCGGTAAGCGCATACCATCCCGTTGATTTTTTATAGTGTAATTCGTGAGGAAAATCGGGAGCCATGATGTGGCCACGAAGTCCAATGGTCACGCAATCGGTACCGTCATACTTAAAACGATAAACAGGTGTATCGTAAACTTTATCTACAACCGGCTTGCCCGCCTTTGACAACAAGCGTGCTATCTGTTGTGCAGCGTCATTTTTCTCGGTAACGATAAGTTTCAAAATGCCTCCTCATACTCAGTATTGGTATCAGAGTATTCCTGCTAGATGTGCTAGAGATGTTCACTGTATTCTTCGCGTGTCCACGAAAGCGATGCTTTACCATGACGCGCGATAAGAACATAGCGTGCAATCGTTAAAGCAATCTCGTAGAGAGCAACTAATGCAGCAAACATCAAAATCATAGTAACTGGGGATGCGTCAGGCGTAACAACGCTAGAAATAATAAGCAGCCCAACGTAAATAATACGCCATTGTTGCCTGAAAACTTTATAGGGAACCAGGTGGAAAATTGACAGGTAAAAAATTACGAGTGGCAACTGAAATGCAAATCCAAAGCCAATCTCCAAAAGCATAATAATATTAAGATAGTCTTCGGCATCGGGCGCAACAGTTGCAAAGTCGGTAATTTGGTCAATCATCCAACCGATAGCTGCCTGTTGTATAACAATGTAGCAAAACGCCATACCAAACAAAAACAAAAACACCATAGCAGCAACCGTAGGAATAACCCATTTTTGCTCATTTGGCTTAAGCGCAGGTAGACAAAATCCAAGCATCTCCCAAATAATAATAGGCGCTGCAATAATAATGCCAAAGAAAATAGCCACCTTAAAACGAATCGTAAAGCCACCAAGCACCGTAAGCACCATCAAATGAGAACCTTCGGGCAAAGAAGCACGGATAGGGTCCATAAGAAAGTCTATAAGCACAGGCGTTGCAGCATACACAATAAGAGCGGTTACCACAACAGATACTACGATAATGGTAAGACGTCTACGGAGTTCGCCCAAATGATCAAGTAAGGGCATACGAGCAGGACCTACTGGCATGAGGGTTCCTCCTTCTGTGTTGTGTCTTCACATGCAGGTGCGGATGTAGACTCAGGTTTTTCACAAGCACCATGGTTAGCATCTGGCGCAAGCTCAGGTTCATAATGATCGCGCGCGTCTGCAGTTTGCGTAAGCGTTTGTTTTGGTTTAAGTGCATAAAGCGCCTGTGCGCTTAAAGGGTTAGGCGCAGCTGACGCATCTACAGCTGATTGCTCACCAGCTTTTTCTGCAGCTACAACTTGTGCTGTATCGCAGGAACCACTTTCTTCTTCAACTTGGTTATCCTCGGATTTTGAGGACTGAGCACCGCTTTGAGCAGGCTTTTTTTGCTCGGTCTGTGTGTTTGAAAGTGTGTCGAGTTGTTCGTGCTGTGCGCGTTCGAGCTTTTCCTGTGCGCGCTTTTCGCGTTCCTGTTTTTCTTTTTCCAAACGTGCACGACGCTCGGCAAACGATTCTTTTCGCACAACAGGCTCCGAAGATGCTTCATCCGCGTCATCTGCAATATCAGCGTCATCGGAGAGTGCATCATGCAAACCTTGCGCTTTCTTTTGAGCCGCATCATCGTTTGCAGTACCGTTAACAGCATCGTTCATAGGATTTATAACTTCAGTTTGGACAACTTCATTAAAGTCTTCCTGCGCTTGTCTAAACTGTTTAAGCACACGACCGATAGTTCTTCCCATACCTGGAAGTTTATCGGGCCCAAACAGCAAAAATCCGAATAACGCAATAAGGGCAAGCTCTGTTTCGCTAATTCCAAACACAAAAGCCTCCTTGCTTATGATTGAGAAATGCCTAGCTCTTCACATACGCCAAGCATAGAAAGTATACGAAGCACATTACGCTGTGGATGTACAACCTGCGTACTTACACCACATGTTGTTGCTTGATGAGCCATGCCAACCAATACACCAATACCGGTTGAATCAATGTAGCTCATATGCTCTATATCTATAATGAGCTGTTTAATGTTATCGGAAAGCGCATCTTGCAGTTTTGTACGCAATTCATCGGCACACGATACGTCAACTTCACCAGAAACGCTTACCATACCTTGCGTGTGTTCATGTTTATATGTAATAGAAAGTGACATGTTCACCCCTTATCTGCGTAGATTTTGCCTATTGGTTAGAGTTTAGTTTATCGGCAAGATCTTGATTATCACTAGATTCAGCAGACTCTTGTTCTTGTTGCTGAGCCACAATTTCTTCTTGTTTCAAACGCATAAGATGTGTACTTGCCAATGTAGCAATTCCATAATCATTATGCGGATCAGCATCTTTAGCCTTTTGGAACGAAGATTTTGCTTCGGACTTATTGCCTTGTAATTCATAGATAATTCCCAAATTTGCCCACGCGGGTGCATAATCTCCTTGGTCGAGCACGCTTTGAATCTGTTTAAGAGCAGATCCGGCGTCGCCCTGATAGAAGGTGCACATTGCCTTGCTTACTCGAACTGCCTTAGAGTCTTTAAGTGCAAGATAAGAATCAAAATACGATTGCGCTTTGACAAAAGATGAAGCCGCAGCCTGCTTATCCTGTGTTGTCTTAGCCTTATTAAACGCCAGTTGTCCGCGGGAATAATAGGCATTACCCAAATTAAGTAAAGCCGCTAAATCGTGGTCATCTTTTTTCAGGCGAGCTTCATATTTATCAATAAGCACACTAAACTCGTCTTTGACATCGGTGGAAGCATCCTGTGATTCGCCAGATGTGCTTTTATCCGTATTTCCATCATGTTCTTGAGCACTTTTTGCTTTATCTTGAGCGTCTTTTTGCGATTGTTGCTGTGCTTGATGCGAAAAAATAGGCGCCAATGATGGCAACATCATGCCCAATGCCATAAGCACACCAAAAACAACAACGCCTGCCTCAAACCATTTCTTCTTGCGATCTTTTGCTTGTTGCTCGGGACTTTTCGCGCGATTTTTGTCCCGCTCTTCCTGCAACTTTTGAGCCTGCTGTTGGCGCTTGCGCGATGCTGCTGACTTCATACCAGCCGCTCGTTTATGCGTAGCTCCGCTCATATGCAACATAACAAAACCTTTCGTACAAAATACAAGCAATCATGCATTTGTGTATCACGTAAATTAAATGTATAGAATGCACTGTCAAGACGTATACGTCAAGCAGACATACACATATGACTATAACTCATAGTTTCTTTGTATGTGAGACAAACTTATCCATCCTTAATTAAACTTAAACTAAGAAATGCAACTTTTCTCTTCTTGGATGTGTTGAGCACATACAAATTTTGTTACCACACATAAGATATCCAGTGCACAGCTTAAATCTTTAAGCGCAGGATACGTTGGCGCAAGACGAATGTTGCTATCAAGAGGATCTTTACCATAAGGGTACGTTGCACCGCAGGTAGTAAGCGTAACGCCAAGCTCTTTCATACATGACACGATCTTTTTTGCGCACCCATGCATAACATCTAGCGAAACAAAATAGCCACCACGCGGATGAGACCACGTAGCAATGCCGAGATTTCCTAGATGAGCAGAAAGTTTTTCTTCTACAAGGGCAAATCTTGGTGCAATAATGTTTGCGTGCTTTTGCATATGCTCATACACATCCTGGGGCGTCTTAAAGTAGAGTGCATGAGCAAGCTGGCTTAATTTTTCGGAGCTTACACGCTCTTCCATAAATGCATCATGAATAGTTGCAATATCCTCATCAGATGCACATACATATGCAATAGCAGAACTTGGAAAAGTGATTTTTGCAAACGAACCAAACTCATACACCAGATTTTGCGCGTGTGCCTCGCGAAGCGCATCAAAAATGTTAAGAAGTTTAACATCGGGCTGCTTAAAGCAATGAAACGCATACGCATTATCCCAGTAGATACGAAAATCCGGCGCGGCAGGCTTAAGCTGCGCTAAACTACGTACCACTTCGTCAGAATAGGTTACACCCGTTGGATTAGAATACTTAGGATTGCACCATATACCTTTTACAGACGGATCGTGTTCAACAAGTTCGCGAATCATGGCAACATCGGGACCTGCGTCATTCATAGGAATAACTTTATTGATAAAGCCAAGCTTTTCGGTAATGTTAAAATGCCTATCGTAACCTGGAGCAGGACAAAGCCACGTAATTTTCCCCTGCTTATAAAAAGGTTCTTGACCGCTTATACCGTGGGTAAATGCATAGACAATCAAATCGTGCATAAGATTTAAGCTCGATGATCCCGACACAATAACATTTTTCTGCGGAACATCTAACAATTTGCTCACTAAATTTCTTGTCGACGGCAGACCATCGGGCGAGCCGTAATTATCAACGATCGCATCACCGTCTACCAAGGGAGTTTGTGAGTTAACCACATCAAGCAGCGGACGAGAGAGTTCTATTTGCGCGCATGACGGTTTTCCTCGTGACATATCAAGCGAAAGATTCATTGCCCTATACTGCTGAAGCTGTAACGAAAGCGCAGAAATCTCGCTTTTGAGCTCGTCTGAAGTCATAGTTTCATATGTACAAGTCATGGTTTTTATCCCTTCAGGTCATTTTTTTAAGTATAACCCCTTTTGCTTGTTACCATGAACTCATGAAAAAGATTACCGTTCCACAACATAGCTGCAATCCTGCAGTTTACAGGCGCGGCAGCGCGCGTGCCGCCGAATATGGTGAGCTACAAAAGCTTGTAGATGCATTATATGCGCACAAGCCTTCTGGCTCTGTGACTAAAATTGATGTTGAAATGCGTGCAGAAATTGATGATTTAAGCGATGACTTATGCGAAGTTATTAAACTGCTCCCTGGAGGCTCGTATAAACGCAGCGTATTATGCGACCACTTAAATTCAATTATTACTGCTCATGGTTGGGGCTATGTCTATGGGTGCGTTGAATAAAACGCAACCCATAGACAATAAAAAAATCTCAAATAATTTTCACTAAGCTTTCGCGCGTGCGTCTGCCTTTATTGCCTGCGCAACAAACACAAACAAAATGCCCACAACGCTTGCAACACATGAACCCATCAGGATGGCAAATTTAGCCGCCATAATTTCTTGCGGTACATCAAATGCCAAACCAGAAATCAAAATTGACATCGTAAAGCCAAGAGCTCCCATGATACCAACTGCAATAATCTGAATCCAGTCAACATGCTTAGGCAGCTTAGCAAAACCAATTTTAACCAGTACAAACGTAACCGATATAATACCTATTGGTTTTCCAAGCGTTGCTCCTAAGAATACACCTTGAACAACAGGGTCGCTTGCAAGCGTAGAAAAATCGGTTCCCGTTAAACAAATCTGGGCATTCGTAAATGCAAATATCGGCAAAATTACAAAGTTAACTAAAACAGAAATATAACCTTCAACACGCTCAAGTGGAGGTGTTACATGGTGCATAATGCGTTCAATGCGCTGAGCATCATAGCTTACGTCGTGCTGTCCTAAAATATGCACATCCGTATCAAGATGCTCATCAAGCATATTTGTTTGATGGCTAAGCCAACTATGCAGGTGTGAAAGACGGATATCGCTTTTAACTGGTAAGAAAAATGCCAAAATTACACCTGCAAGCGTAGGGTGAACGCCGGAATTATACATACAGATCCATAGAACAAAACCCACTATAAGATATGGCTTTGCAGAAAATATTTTTGCACGAGAAAGAAGCGCCAAACAAAGAATAACTCCTAGGGTAGCCGCGCACCAAACCACGTCTAAACTTTGCCCATAGAACAAAGCAAGCACCACAATTGCCAATAAGTCATCAGCAATAGCAAGTGTTTGGAAAAAGACTTTAGTCTGAGGAGCCACGCGCTTACCCAAAAGCGACATAACACCAAGGGCAAATGCAATATCGGTAGCAATAGGAATTGCCCAACCATGGACGCTTTTTCCCCAGTTAAACGCTGTATAGATAAGCGCTGGTACACACACTCCCCCAACAGCTGCAAGCATAGGTAAAAGAGCTTGACGAGGCCGTCTAAGCTGTCCTACGACCATTTCGTATTTTAGTTCGATACCAACAAGTAAAAAGAAAATAGCCATTAAAAAGTCGTTAATGAAAGCTTCAAATGTCATGGACACATAAAAATTGGCAATCCAAATTCCCAAGCTTTGAGTAAACGCATGATGAACGCTGGTATATAACGGGGTATTGGCAACAATAACTGCACACAGAGCAGCTGCAACCATAACGGCCGCAGCAAGGGTACCGTCTGAGCTGAGAGTCTCGAACGGCGTGCGCTTGATAACGCGTGCAATAACCGAAGGCTCTTTAATAGTGGTGAATATACGCTGTTTCATAATGTGCACTTACTCCTAAACTTTTATATTGAGGTAACGTATAAATACCCGACAGTGTATGCATATATACTATCAAACAGTTGACGTTACAGCCTTAAATTTGATACATGCCAAGGTTAAAACATAGAATTTATGTGATAGGTTTGTTTTTTATTTACATAGTATACTTATAGTTATTGAATTACCGTGCAATTTGGTAGAAAAGTATCAAATTCATGAGAAAATACCCATAAAGATAATTTAGCCTCAACTGGAGGATGCATGAATAATCAACATATTGCATGTATAGTAGATTCTGGCTCTGACGTTGCCGAGTCGTTCGTGCGTGCGCACGACATTTTTGTGGTGCCACAGCGCATTACCTATTCAGACGGTTCAACTTATGAGAGCTGCGTGGATATTTCTTCATCAGAAATTCTTGCGCGCTTAGATAAAGAAATTCCTACCACATCTCTACCCTCTCCCGATAGAATACACAGAGCTCTTGTGAGCGCACGCGAAGCAGGTTATACCAAAGCAGTAATTTTTACGATTGCAAGCAAACTTTCTGCAACCTATGAAACTATGCGTATGGTTGCCGATCAAATGAGTGATTTTCCAACGCTTGTTATTGATACTCGCCTCGTAGGTATGGTATCGGGCATGGTAGTAGAGCGCGCAGTAGAACTCATCGAGCAAGGAACACCATTTGAAGCGCTTGAAGAAAAAATTGAAGCGTACATAGATCATTCACGTGTATTTTTCTGTGCCAAAACACTTGATTATGTCTATAAAGGCGGACGAATCAATGCTGCAATTTATAACATCAGCAAGGTATTAAACATCAAGCCGATTCTTACCTGCGACGAGAGCGGCGCATATGCCATCAAGAAAAAGGCGCGCGGATGGGATAAAGCACTCGATACGCTTGCTGCGCTGGTAGAAGATCACGCAGACCGCTGGGGTAAGGTTCGTATAGCAATTTGTACAACCGAGAAAAACAGAGAACTTTTTGAGCACTTTAATAAGCGGTTGCGTGCCGATATTAAAGATTTAGCAGGTATTGAACATGCAGATATAACCCCTGAGCTGCTTGTTCATACCGGTCCCGATTTAATTGGCTTGGGCATTCAAAAAGTGCTCGATAACTAAAAGACTGCACGTAAATCAGAGGCGTAGAACAACTGATTTTTGCCTCTCATACCACTCATACAGCAAAGATTAAATTTTTACCCTCAAATGTAGCGTTTGAGGGTATTTTTATTAAGCTTCGTCTTATATGAATGATGTAGATTCTCAGATGCTTACGCAGGATAATTCATGTGCGCGTTATCTATGTGAAGCAACGTTTGTTCAAGAAAACGCTTTGCCCACCATTTTGCCATAGGCAAATCACTATCATGCCAGTTACCACATTCTTTGGGTAAAGCTCCTGGAACTGTACCCTCATGTGTAGCCATGCTTGAAAACAACTCACGTAACAGGTCAATAACATCTTGAGTTTGATATGAGCCAAACAATAAAAGGTAAAAACCTGTTCTGCAGCCCATAGGGCCAAAATATAAAACACGCGACGCCCATGCTTTGTTATTGCGCAGATACGTGGCTCCCATATGTTCCAGCGCGTGCAAAGCCGCCGTATCAATAACAGGCTCGCGATTTGGCGCGCACATGCGAATATCAAAGGTAGTTACCTCATACGAAGTGTTTGGATATGTATCGCGTCGTGACACATACACACCAGGCTCTAAAAGCTCGTGATTAACGGTAAAACTTGCAATCTTTTCCATCAAACTCACCTCATTTGCATTACGTAAAACATAAGCCACGCATAAACTGTATATAGCATAACTTGTATAACTGACGGCACTACCTTACAGCGTTACAAGCATGTGCTCGATAATCCGTGCGTTATCATGCGCTGTTTGTTTTTCAAACTGAGGATAATCAACTCCCGATTCTTCATCAGCATTATCAGAAATGGTGCGCATAACAACAAAGGGAATATGATTCAGATGGCAAACCTGCCCAATTGCAGCACCTTCCATTTCGCAACAAAGCGCGCCAAACTCTTGCACAATCTCGGTTTTTCGGGCGCGCGTATGCACAAACTGATCTCCTGACGCAATGCGCCCCATGTAAGAATGTATATCTGGACGAGCAGAACTTATGGCTTTATCTGCAGCGTCTATAAGCTCATAAGACGCCTTAAAGGCAAGCGTATCCATACCAGGAATTTGTCCTAGGGGGTACGACAAGTTGCTTACATCAAAATCGTGGTTCACTACCTCCGTTGAAACCACAACATCACCAACCGTTAAGCGCAAATCCAAAGCACCAGCAATGCCGGTGTTAATGATTGCGTCCACATGATAGATATTACACAAGATCTGGGCACAAATACCTGCGTTTACTTTGCCGATGCCACTTTGAACCACCACAACGCGCTTGCCGCATAACACGCCTTCAAAAAAGTCCATAGACGCAAAACGTGTGTGGCGCGTCTGCTGCATATGTTCTACCAAAAGTTCGGTTTCAACTTTCATAGCACCGATAATGCCATACGTCTGAATCATATAACCTCTTTCGCAAAATACGTGGAACGTGTTTAAGTTTGCTTTACAGAAAATAGTACATTTACAGAAACGCTACACTGCCCGTTTTAAGGCGGCACGCGTTTAATCGAGTTTAACTAAAGGCGCAAAACCTTTCATGAGCTTCTTGGTTTTACCCGTCTTTTCAAAAAACACCTCTACGGTATCGCGTGTTTCGCTTCTTACAACACCTATGCCAAACGTTTTGTGAGAAACACGGTCGCCGCGCTTAAAGGACGTAAGCGCATGCGTACTATCTTTTTGTATACCACTAGCCTGAGACTGCGTACTTGTTCCCGTAGAGCGTGTATACGAACCAAAAACGTGTCCGCCATAGACATCTTGACCTCTACCCGATCCAAACGTTCCGTGCCGATCTCCACGCTTTTCCCAACCAACGCCTGTGAAGCCCGAAGAACCAACGCCTGTTGCATGTATGTCTTCTTCGGGGATCTCGTTTAAGAAGCGACTTCTGGGGTTAGTTTGCGTACTGCCAAACATATGTCTTACGCTTGCATAGCTTAAGAACAAGCGTTTACGAGCGCGTGTGATGGCAACATAAGCAAGGCGGCGCTCTTCTTCGATTAATGATTCGCTTCTATCAAATGCTACATGAGGGAAAATGCCGTCTTCCATACCTGCAACAAATACCACAGGAAATTCCAAACCTTTAGCGGCGTGTACCGTCATCATAGTAATTGCACTTGTTTGGCCAGAAAGTGTATCAAGATCTGAACGTAGTGCAAGCCATTCGATAAATGCAGCTAAATTAGCATCAACTGCGCCCTGATCGGCTGTATGCTCAACAGCAGCCGCTTGAACCGTGTCAAGTGTTTGTGAGTTGCCTTGCTGATTGACGGCTATAATGTCTTTTACCTGTGCAGATGGGCGCGCGTTTACAGCAGACGGCGTTTGAGAATCCAAAGTGGGCACACCCAACTCATCTAACTGTTGACTATCAATTAAACCTGCTTCGGCAAGGTCTTGCAGGCTCATCAAAGTTTCTTCCATATTGTCGTGCGATGCTTCAAATTCTGCAGCAACGCTTAAAAACTCTTGAATGTTTTCGATTCGAGATTCGGCCTCAACACTGCCCTCGCTTTTAAGTGCCTCAACAAGATGTGTTTCGTCCAAAATTGCCGAAACAACTTTCGACAAATCGCCGTGCATAGTTTGAGCTTTTTGAATACACGCTACAAACTCAGAAAGTTTGGTGCGCAAACGTGCATTAAGAAGATCTTTTTCATCGCAACAAGCACAAACCGCCTCAAAAAACGAGATATTTCGATTATTGGCATACGTCTGTATTTTATCAATAGATGTTGTACCAATACCTCTGCGCGGTGTATTGATAATGCGCAAAACACTCACATCATCAAAGGGATTAACCACAACTTTAAGATATGCAAGCACATCTCTGATTTCTGCGCGGTCAAAGAATCGCGTACCACCCACAATTTTATATGGCACGCCTGCACGTAAAAACATATCTTCTAAAATACGAGATTGCGCGTTCATACGATAAAACACTGCTATATCGCTATACGCGCACCCACTGTCATGGAGCTTCTCAATTTCAGCACCAATCCAGCGACCCTCATCGCGCTCATCAGAAGCCTGAAACACCTCAACCTTTTGACCATCGCCTGCTTTGGTAAACAGCTCTTTTGCTTCGCGTCTTGAATTATGCTTGACTACCGCGTTAGCAGCATGCAAGATATGGCCTGTTGATCGATAGTTTTGCTCGAGCTTTACCACATGAGCTTGCGGATAGTCTTTTCTAAACGACAAGATATTAGTAATATCGGCTCCACGCCAGGAATAAATAGATTGGTCGTCATCACCTACAACCATTAAATTTTGATATTTGCGTGCCAACAAATTGGTAAGTGCATATTGAACAGCATTGGTGTCTTGGTACTCATCAACACTGATATATTTAAAAATATTTTGATAGTATTCCAAAACATCAGGGTTTTTAGAAAACAACTCGTACGTTTTGACTAATAAGTCGTCAAAATCCATTGCATTTGCCGTGCGCAGGCGCTGCTCAAATATACGATAAACTTCTGCAGCGGTTTCAAGCAGTGCAGATCCGCCAGCAGTCTCCTCCATATCTTGAGGCGTCTGAGCAGCGTTTTTTGCCTGAGAAATGCGTTCACGAATGGCATTGGGCACATATTTTTTGGGATCAAGATTTAAATCACCCATAATATGCTTAATGAGGCGTTTGGTATCATCGGTATCATAAATGGTGAAATTTTTTGAATACCCCAAGCGTTCAGCATGCGTGCGCAAAATTCTTACACACATGGCGTGAAAGGTACTCACCCACATACCCTGCGTTCTGCCGGGAAGCAGCGTTTCTATACGCTCACGCATTTCTTTTGCAGCCTTATTGGTAAAGGTAATTGCAAGAATAGACCAAGGACTAACCCCTTGTTCCTCAATAAGATATGCAATACGATACGTTAAAACACGCGTTTTACCCGAACCTGCTCCTGCAAGCACCAAAAGAGGACCTTGCGTGCACAATACAGCCTGTTTTTGTTGCGGATTAAGAGAATCTATATCTACCCTTCTTTGCCGCGCGTGCGGCAAAGCGTCACTTTCACCACTTTGATGACTATGGGACATATCAGCATTAAAATCTTGTGGGGAAAACAATGTATCTTGAGCAACTAACGCCATGCACATCTCCAAAATCAAATGGTGGCCGCACAAAATATGCAGCCACTACACTACCTATTTCTTTTTTAGTTTACACGCATGGCGCGACATTAATTGGAATTGTATGCTTAGTGATTGGTAATAGAGTCCAAAAAGTCCTGCGCACGCTGGGTTTTTGGCTGGGCAAAGAATTCTTGTGGAGAAGCTTCCTCCAAAATTTGTCCATCAGCCATAAACACAATTCGATCGGCAACACGGGCAGCAAAATTCATCTCGTGGGTTACAACAACCATGGTCATGCCCTCTTTTGCCAACGAAACCATAACATCAAGTACTTCATTAATCATTTCGGGGTCAAGTGCGCTGGTAGGCTCATCAAACAGCATAACTTCGGGGTGCATTGCAAGCGAGCGAGCAATCGCCACGCGCTGCTGCTGGCCGCCAGAAAGCTGGGCGGGAACTTTATGCGCCTGTGCTTCTACACCTACGCGCTTCAAAAGCTTGAGAGCTTCATCCTGTACCTCGTCTTTTGGCCGTTTAAGAACGGCAATTGGCGCCATGCACACGTTATCGAGGATACTTTTATGTGCAAACAAGTTAAACGACTGAAAAACCATGCCAATACGGCTTCTCATTGCTGCAAGTTCTTTTCCCTCTTGAGGTAAAGGTTCGCCATCAAGCAGTATCGAGCCCGAATCAATGGTTTCAAGACGATTAATTGTTCTACATAAGGTAGACTTTCCCGAACCAGAAGGGCCAATAATTACAACCACTTCACCTGCTTTAATAGAGAGGTTTATGTCTTTTAATACATGTAATTTACCAAAATATTTATTCACCGATTTAAACTCAACAACAGGAATATCCTGAGAAGATTTTGGCATTTCTTCGGCTTGTTTTATATCTTCCATACCGACTCCCTAAATTTCGCTCATTTCAACCGACAAATCAACTTTTGAGCTTGACACCGGCACACTTGTCTTTTTGGTATACCACTTAGAAACGTTGTTAAGCGACCAGTTAATTGCAATATAGATAAGCGCAACGATCAAATACACCGAAACAAGCGCATCGTAATTGGTGATAAGAACCCGTGCGTTTTGCAACAAATCGGGATAACTTACAACATAGGCAACCGTAGTGTCTTTCACAACAACAACGAGCTGCGCTATAAGCGCTGGAATAACGTAGCGAATTGCCTGTGGCAAAACAACCTTTCGTAACACTTGAGCACGAGTAAAGCCAAGCGCATACGCTGCTTCCTTTTGACCTTTTGCAACAGCATGTACACCCGAGCGAAAGACCTCCGCCAAAACAGCTGCCGCGGCAGACGCCACAGGTAGCGCAATCATCCAAAACGAAGGCATCTTAATGCCATATTGCGGAATTACCAAGAAACAAAAGTAAATGAGTAAAAGACTTGGCACTCCACGGAAGAAATCGATACATATACGTGCTGGAATCTTAAGAAAACGGTTATGACTTATACGGCAAAGCATAAGCACAAGCCCAAGCATTAAAGAAAGAATTCCTGCTACGAGAGCTATCGAAAGCGTACCAACAAGACCTTGTAATAAAAAGATCCACGTTGTAGGTAACAAAAAGAAATTCCAAAATCGAGGTGCCAATTGACCGGTTATGTAAAACCGATACACAATACTTGCTACAAATGCCGCAAGCACAATTAAAGACACAAAGGTGATAATTGAAACTAACCGTTTTGTTTTAGGGCCAGGCTGCTCAAAGAGCGCGTCACGAACCGATGTGTAAGAATTAGTATTCATCGCTTAATTCTCACCATCCTGTCCAGTTTATTTCCTGCATACGCAACCACAATTGAAGCGGAGACGTAGCCAAAGGCAGATATGGCAAATGCAGCAACTCCACCTACGGCGCGCGTGTTGATGTAGGAAACCAGTCCGGTAAGCTCCTGCGGAACGAGCGGCACCTGAGAAGCAATTGCCGTAGTTAATATCAGCGCAATCAAAAGATTAGTCATAGGAAGCACGCACGAACGCAACGCTTGGGGCAAAATAACAGCCTTTAAACTCTGCATAAACGTAAAGCCAAGTGATCGAGCTGCCTCAATTTGGCCTAATGCAATGGTATTGATGCCTGTCATAATATTTTCTGAAGCAAATGCTGCGCCAATGAGTGCTGCCGTTACCATAACACAAGCGTCATAGGGCAAAATAATCTTTAAATTTGGAAGAGCATAAACCACAATAACAAGTAAAGAAATTGCAGGTATATTACGAAATATATGTACGTACGTATCCCCTGTTAAACGCAGCGGATAAATAGGGCTTATACGCATAATCGAAACAATGCATCCAAGAAGAGTGGCACTTACATACGAAATAAGTGCCATCTTCATAGTAACTGTCCATGCCATTAGATACATCGAACCATACGTAGCCCATAATTCTTGAAATCCCATTATTCCTCGCTTATGAACAACTGTACGATGCTATAACTTAACAAGACATATCTTTACGAGCCTACACCCCTATTGAAGGCGGAGCAGGCACTTTAGTAGCCTCGGTGCGGTTGCCAATTGCAACCTTCCATAGTTCTGCCCATAAACCAGCATCTTCAACCTTTTTAAGGAACGTGTTAACAAAATCAACACCATCGCTGTTAAGAGGAAGCCCAATGCCGTAATAATCAACCGGGCCAAAAGACTCTCCTACCAGCTTATATTTGCCTGGATTTCTAACAATTGAACCACGTTGCATGGTTTCATCAATAACATAGGCGTCTACTCTACCTTGCGAAAGTGCATTTCGAGCCTCTTCGTCGGTAGTAAACTCTTGAACCTTTGCCTCGGGCGCAAGCTGCTCTAAAATCGTAGGGCCTGTAGAACCCGACTGCGCAGCAACGTTTTTCTGGGCAAGATCGGACAACCCATTAATAGTAGTGTTGGACTGAGCAACCATAATCCCTTGTTGCGTTGAATAATAAGGACCTGCAAAGGACACGGCTTTTTTGCGTGCGTCCGTTATGGAATATGTCGCAAATACAACGTCAACCTGCTCGTTTTGAAGAACCGACTCACGCGTATTAGACGTAACCAAGGTAAGATCGCTCTTTGACTCATCACCTAAGACATAGCGCGTAAGTAATGAAACCAAACCTGCATCAAAACCACGAATTTTTCCATCAGCTTCGTCAAGAGACGCAAATAGAATAGAGGTTTTTACACCACCAACACGAAGTTTTTGTGCTTTTGCCACCTGGCTTGCCCATGTGCTTTTATCAATATCGGCTTTTGGAGGCCCAGGACCCTGTGGAATAAAAGGGGCAAAAGCTTTTTTTTTTTTT
>NZ_CFRCNA010000011.1:0-44545 GCF_986145555.1 Fannyhessea sp. | reverse complement strand
TCTGGCTAATTGGTGTATGTATGGTTGAGACGGTATTTCATAATGCGTGGTAGGTTGTTTTTGCAAGCAGAAGACGGCATACGAACATTAAAGAGTAGAATTCCACGAGCTAAAATCCATTCAATATCAGTTAAACAACACAGTTGACTATATTATAATAAGTGACTCAAGAGAAAAGAAATATACATATAAAGCCAACGGACAGAAATCGAGCACACATGAATGTACCAACAAACGCCATTTCATCTCCTACTACAACAACACCCCTAGATGAGCAAGACAATAGTACCAACTCAGACGAATCTTGTGTCCATACGGATGAACTTCCTTCGTTATATAAGCTCTTACCCCTTGATGAACAGGGAAATCTTGAACACCTTGATCCAGAAACGGCGCTTGAGCGATTTATAAACTGGGCAGAGGATTCGGGCAAAGCACTCTGGGATCATCAAGAAGAGGCGCTTTTAGACCTTGCAAGCGGCAACCACGTTATTTTAGGAACGCCTACTGGTTCGGGAAAATCGATGGTTGCCCTTGGAATGTGTTATTTTACCTTAGTTCAAAATGGTGTCATGTACTATACCGCTCCTATAAAAGCACTGGTAAGCGAAAAGTTTTTTGAACTTACTGCCCTCTTTGGCAAAGACTTAGTAGGTATGATTACCGGTGACGTTGTTATCAATAGCGAAGCTCCTCTTATTTGTTGTACGGCAGAAATTCTTGCGTATGACGCTTTGCGTTTTGGATCGAGCTCTGATATTTCGGCAGTGTGTATGGACGAATTTCACTACTATGCCGATAAAGACCGTGGCTGGGCGTGGCAAGTACCTCTGCTTACCCTTCCGCATACACAGTTTCTCCTTATGAGCGCCACACTTGGCAATATGAGCGCGCTCTCAGCACGTTTGGAGCGCATGACCAAAAGACACGTTGACGCGGTGCTCAATGCCCCTCGTCCTGTACCTCTGCGCTTTGCCTACGCTACTACATCCTTAGAAGCAAGTGTTAAGGTAGCCTTGCAAGCACAAGAAGCTCCTTTGTATATTGTGCATTTTGCACAAAGCGAGGCCGAAAAAAGCGCTCGTGCGCTTGCCAATTTTGGTATTTCTACCAAAGAGGAGCGCGAAAAAATCAAAACATTTTTGCAAAACGTTCGTTTTACCACGTCATATGGTAAATCGCTTAAACACTTGCTCACATGTGGGGTTGGCATACATCATGCAGGAATGTTGCCACGCTACAGACTTTTGGTAGAAAAACTTGCGCAACAAGGACTCTTACCAGTTATCTGCGGAACAGATACCTTAGGCGTTGGAATCAATGTTCCAATCCATACCGTGATTTTTAACTCGCTCACTAAATTTGACGGACGGCACCTGCGCCATCTGAATGCGCGAGAATTCCATCAAATTGCAGGTAGAGCAGGTAGGTGCGGTTTTGATACCGAAGGCGTGGTGCAGGCGCAGGCAACGGTGTATGAAATCGAACGCCTTAAAGCACAGGCAAAGGCGCAAGGCGATCCTAAAAAACTTAGACGCATAAAAGCGCCTTCTCAACCAGCAGGATTTTTGAGTTGGAGCGAAAAAACGTTTCACAAGCTTATTGAAAGTTCTCCAGAAGAGCTGCGCGCACATCTTAAAATATCGCATGCACTTGTACTTGCAGAAGTTATGCAACAAGGCCACGCTTTTCGCCGCATTGTATTTCTCATTATGAATTCGTTTATCCCCGATGAAGAAAAAACTCAGCTTTTGGGAAGAACGCAGGAAATTTTTGCGACGCTTCTTGATTCGGGCGTTATTGAACAGGTTTGTCAGGATTTTGATTCTAATGTAACAGAAGTGACAGATAAAGCAGACGCGACAGGCATGGCAGACACAACGAGCGCAACAGACGTAACGGATGTAACAGACGCACTAAGCGCAACGGACGCAGCATATAAAGAAGATGACCTTGACACAAACCCGCTTTTTGCGCGCGTAGCCGAGCCCAAACGCTGGATACAAGCTACCTATAAACCCACCATTGAAATCCCCGAGGATTTTGCTCTTAATCAGCCACTTGCGCCATTTGTTCTTGCGGCGCTTGAATTATTAGATCCTTTAAGTCCAAGTTATGCACTTGATGTTGTTTCTCTTGCTGAGTCGGCGCTTGATAATCCACCGCAAATTATGAAAGCATTGCTTAAAAAGGCAAAAAACGAGGCTATGAGCCGTATGAAGGCAGAAGGTATCGAATACGAAGAGCGGCTGGAGCGCCTCGAAGACGTAAGCTACGAAAAGCCTTTAGAATCGCTTATCAAAACTGCCTATGAAAATTATAGTGCTCAAGTACCCTGGGCGCGTGATTTTGCGCCTATGCCAAAATCTATCGTAAGAAATATGCTTGAAACAGCATGCGATTTTAAAACCTATGTGCACGTTGTAGGCATCATTAAAAATGAAGGAACGCTGCTTAGATACTTATCAGACGTATGGCGATTTTTAGCGAAAACAATTCCTGAGTCCAAGCTTGATGATAAACTCCACGATATTATTTCATGGCTTCACGTACTCATTAGTACAACCGACTCGTCGTTACTTGATGAATGGCAAGGTAACAGCCTTATACACGCAGCTGAGCCGCCGCGTATGCCTCAAACGCAAGATCTCGTCCCCGATAGACGCGGACTTATGATCTTTATTCACAATGCTTTGTTCCAGCGCGTTGTTAAAGCCGCTCAACATGATGCTTCGGCTTTAGGCGAACTCGACGGCGCATGGGGCTGGCACGCGCGACAATGGACGCGTGTATTGGACGAATTTTATGAGGCTCACGACCAAATAGAGCTTACTGCAGACGCTCGATCAAACACCTATTGTACCTTTGACACCACGGACGAAAAATTGGGCACGTGGTGCGTGCGTCAAATGTTTTTGGATAGCGACGGTGATTGCGACTTTGGTATGAGTGCAGATATCGATATAGCACAAACGCTCGACACAGCAGATCTTGTATGTACGCGCTATTGCGCGGGTAACATTGATGACCTTTTGGAAGACGAACAAAACGCAAGTTAAGAGCATGACTAAATTGCGCGTATCAGCCAAGAACACGTGTTTATTATGACACGCTCGCCCATTTACGAATTTTTAATGTATGCGCATAGAAGATGTGTATAGAACAATCGAATAAGGAAATAGAAACTATGTACCTAAGGAAAGGTAACGTAAGTCATGTTTTTAGGAGGAACACATGTCTCTTATCGGAAAAGAAATTGGCGATTTTTCAGTACAGGCTTATCAAAACGATACATTTTCGGTAGTTACCAAAAATGATGTTATCGGCAAAGACAAAGACGGCAATGAAAAATGGTCATTGTTCTTCTTCTATCCTGCAGACTTTTCATTTGTATGCCCTACCGAGCTTGAAGAGCTTGCCGAAGAATATGATAATTTCAAAAAAGCTCACTGCGAAATTTATTCCGTTTCATGTGACTCTCACTTTGTTCACAAAGCATGGCACGATCACTCAGATCGTGTAAGCAAAGTGCAATATCCTATGCTTGCAGACCCTGCCTGCGTTCTTGCACGCGACTTTGACGTGTTAATTGAAGAAAGTGGTTTAGCAGAGCGCGGAGCATTTATCGTAGATCCTGACGGTAAAATTCAGGTATACGAAGTGACTTCGGGAAGCATTGGACGCGAGGCAAAAGAATTACTCCGCTTGCTGGAGGCTGCACAATTTGTACGCGCTCATGGTGACCAAGTATGTCCTGCAAAATGGCAACCCGGCGAAGATACGCTTAAGCCAAGCCTTGACTTAGTTGGGCAACTTTAATCGCGTGTAAAGAGCTTATATTCGCTCGCATACTCAGTAAAAGCCCGTTGCAGTTGCGCGGGCTTTTATCGTAGTTTTAAGGATAGCTCGATTTCAAATCACCAAATTGCAAACCGCTTGATATTAACCGCTTGATATTAACCGCTTGATTTCAAACTGCACGATTTCAAACCACGCTTGCTTAAGTATTACCTCGTTACACGCATAACGACCATATTTTGCACTGAAAGGATTGTCATGGATCAAAATAAACATGCTCTAAACGACGCTCTACCAAACAATACGACACAATCTAATACACCACAGCTTGACACGCTCTACGACGCAATTATTGTAGGTGGAGGACCTGCTGGATTAACTGCAGGTATTTACCTCGCGCGCGCTCGGTATCGCGTCTTAATTGTTGAGAAAAAGCAATTTGGTGGGCAAATCACCATTACCAACGAAGTTGTTAATTATCCTGGCGTTGAGCGCATAAGCGGAAAGGCACTCACCGATACTATGCGCCGTCAAGCAGAATCTTTTGGCGCTGAGCTTATGCTTGCAGAAGTAACTCGCATTGAATCAGACGGCGACATAAAAATTGTACATACCACCAAAGGCGATTTCTCAACCTTGAGCATTCTTTTGGCAATTGGTTCTGCACCTCGAAAAATTGGATTCCCTGGTGAAGAGAGGTTCCAAGGTCACGGCGTTGCATATTGTGCAACCTGCGATGGTGAATTCTTTACGGGCAAAGACGTCTTTGTGGTAGGTGGAGGCTTTGCTGCTGCCGAAGAAAGTGTATTTCTTACCAAATATGCAAAGCACGTACATATTCTTATTCGCGAGGATGATTTTACCTGCGCTGCAGCCTCTACCGATGCGGCGCGCGCAAACGAAAAAATTACCATCCATACCAATACCGAAGTGGCCGAACTCACCGGTGATACCATGCCTTCTAAATTGGTAACTAAAAATAATAAAACTGGTGAGCTTCATACCTATGAAGCTGCGCCAAACGATACCTTTGGTGTCTTTGTTCTTGCAGGGTACGCGCCCGAAACACAACTTATGCGCGATATTGTGAACTTAGACGCACGAGGAAACATCATCACCAATGCCCAAAAGCAAACAAGCGCTGCAGGTATCTATGCTGCAGGTGATGTATGCGTTAAAGATTTGCGCCAAGTGGTAACCGCAACAGGTGAAGCCGCAATTGCAGCTACCGAAATGGAGCGCACGATTGTAAACCAACAAAAGAAAACAGGCCTTATTCCTCGTCGTCCATCAACGCGTGTAAATGATATGCAACAACAACATGACACAGGCGCTACCGATACATCTACAGCAAAAGCAAACGCTCTCTTTGACGCTGATATGGTTGAGCAACTCAAAGGCTTGTGTGCACGCATGGAGCGCTCGGTAATTCTGCGTCTTGCGCTTGATGAAACAAACCTCTCTCAAGAATTGCGCGCATATTGCACAGAATTGCATAAGATTTCGTCCAAAATACAAGTGGAGATCCTTCCTCAAGAGCAAGCAAACAAAGAAGCATATCTTCCCTGCGTACACGTATGCAATGACCAAGGCGAAGATAGCGGACTGGCGTTTCACGGCGTTCCTGGAGGTCACGAATTTACCTCATTTATGCTTGGTTTGTATAATGTTGCAGGCCCTGGTCAAAAACTTACTGACGAGCAAAAACACGCTATTGCTGCATTAGGTGCCACCAACGTAAAAATTCTTGCAAGTCTTAGCTGCACCATGTGTCCAGATACCGTAGTTGCTGCCCAGCATATTGCTGCATGTAATTCTTCTGTTTCGGTTGACGTATACGACATTGCTCACTACCCTGAACTTAAAGCACAATATAACGTTATGAGCGTACCGTGCATTGTGGTAAATGATCGTGATAACGTTGCGTTTGGTCGAAAAGACATTGATGCCATGCTTGAGCTTATGCGCTCCTAACAAAGACATGTTACGCACAACACCTTGTTCGCGGTATGTAATCAGCAAGCGCTTTTTGCGCAGGTTTGTTAATCAAGCGCGTTAATCAAACGCGTCCAATTGAGCTGTCTTGAATTTTGAACTATCTACCACTCAAAGGTTTGGTAAAACAGCAAGGCACGCTTTTGAGCATTACAGGCGCTCAAGAAAGGATTACCTATGAGTTCTACCATTAAACTTGTAGCAAGTGATATGGACGGCACATTTTTACGAGATAACAAAGAGTTTGATGAGCCTCGTTTTAAGCGCATTCTTCATCGCATGACACAACAAGGTGCACGCTTTGTTTTGGCAAGTGGTAACCAGTATATTCAGCTTAAACAGTCTTTCCCTGGCTATGCAGACACACTTTCATATGTAGCCGAAAATGGCGGATATGTTGTTGATTCGGGCGAGCTGATTTATACCGCTCATTTGGACGAAAAAGATCTACGTGCCATTTACAATACCGTTATGCCCGACCCCAATTTGTACACTATTTTTTGTGGAGAACACGCGTCGTACATAGAAAAACGCCATGCAACGCCAGAATTTATAGGATTGGTAAAATATTATTTTCCATCTCTTGAAATTGTTGATAATCTTTTAGAGATCAACGATAACATTCTTAAAGCGTGCGAAGTTATGCAACCCGACGATACCGACTCGTATTATCAGATGCTGCGCGCACAGCTTCCCTCACACATTATTCCTACTACAAGTGGTCACGGGTCTATTGACCTTATTTTAACAGGTATAAATAAAGCGTTTGGAATAGATTTACTGGTAAAACGCTGGAATATTACGCCTGAAGAATGTATTGCATTTGGCGACGCTGCAAACGATATAGAAATGCTTTCGTATGTAGGCTGCGGATATGCGATGGCAAACGCTATGGACGGAATAGCTGATTATGCTCAAAAACAAGCACCGTCAAATAATGAGGATGGTGTCCTTGAGGTTCTTGACAAGCTTTTTTAGGCACACAATACGCGAGTTCATCTTGTAACGCGCGCTTGAGGACAGGCTCTTTTTACGAACTTTTTGCACTCGTGTGTAAAAAGTTCTTTTTTTGATATAAATGTGATATCATATTCATATCGGTTAGACAGCGTTATAAGCAATATAACAACGTCATTGATAACTTTGCGAGAAAGGATCTGAGATGACGCAAGAAAAAGAGATAAAAACGCTCAACGGATGGATAGTTGTACCTTTTGTGATTGCAGGCTATGCGCTTGCACTTTATGCCCTCATACAGTTTATATTGGAGGCCATTCAAGCAGACAAGCTTCAGCAAATGCCTTCATTCGCATCCTTGTGTATTGCACTTGTGCTCTTAGTTGCTACGTTTATAGTAAACTTGGGGCTTTTTTCACTCCAACCTGGACAAGCGCGTATATGTATCCTCTTTGGAAACTATAAAGGAACGGTAAAAACAGACGGCTTGCATTTTGTAAATCCGTTCTTTGCGCGCAGCTTAAGCTCATCAGTAGAATATAAAGCATACAATCTATCAGAATCTAATAGCAATTCCTCGTCATCTAACGAGCAAGTAAAAGTTCGTAAAACAACTATTTCACTTAGAGCACGCACACTTACGGGCGATCGTCTTAAAGTAAATGACAAGATGGGAAATCCCATAGAAATTGCAACTGTTATTGTTTGGCGTGTTGTTGATACAGCTAAAGCCGTATTTGATGTGGATAATTACGATGCATATGTAGACATGCAAACCGAAACAGCAGTTCGTCACGTTGCAAGCTTATATGCCTATGACCACATGGAAGATGATGATGACACCAACACCGCTATTACGCTTCGCTCCAATATCGAAGATGTATCGCAAAGACTTCGCCAAGAACTAAGCGCTAAGCTTGCTCCAGCAGGCGTAACAGTTGAAGACGCTCGACTCACACACCTTGCATACGCACCAGAAATTGCGCAGGCAATGCTTCGTCGTCAGCAAGCAGAGGCAGTTATTGCTGCTCGTAAGAAGATTGTAGAAGGTGCGGTATCCATGGTTAACATGGCGCTTACCTCTCTTGCAGAAGAAGGCGTAGTTGCGTTTGATGATGATAAAAAAGCAGCTATGGCAAGCAATCTTATGGTAGTTCTTTGTGGCGAATCAGAAACCCAACCCGTGCTGAATACAGGATCGCTGTATCAATAGTAAATCTGGTGTATACCGCTTAAGAAATTGATTGCTTGGTACTATTTGGACAAACACGATCAATAAACGGATATGCACACATGCAGGTACAAGATATCCCACTGTATTAACTGTCACAAACACGAAAGCTCAAGGCATATGGCAATAAGAAAGCAATATCCCTTACGCATACACCCCGATATATGGAATGCGCTCGAAATTTGGTCGCGTGATGAAATGAGAAGCGTTAACGGACAAATTGAATGGATATTATGCGACAGCCTTAAACGCGCAAAACGATGGCCACCTCACAAACGAGAGTTAGGCGATGGACACACAACAAACGAGGGCAAGTCCACCTAAGAGGCCCATGTAAGCGTGATGGAGTATGAACAAAAATAAGGCTTTGGAGTAATCCAAAGCCTTATTATGTAGTTACATATTGTGTAGTAACTAAACTATATAGGAGCTCTCAACATACGTGCTTATTGTGCGCTTGCGGCAGCAGCATTAGACATGCCGCGCTCTTCGGTGGGTTTAAGCCTATTTTTAATCGAAGAAACAATAAGGAATATCACAATTCCAATAACAGCAGCTACAACAATTGCTCCACCAGGACGAACATCTTCAAAGTACGAGAAAATAAGTCCTACCATCGTGTAAATGATGCCCAAAATTACAGACAACACGCAGGTTTGGAAGTATGAGCGGCTGATAATAAGCGCAGTTGCAACGGGAAGTGCAACAAGAGATACAACCAAAAGAGCGCCTACAACTTTACAAGCTAAACCAATCATAATGGCCGCAAGCAGTGTAAATACACCATTTACCAGCGCAACTTTTACTCCAGCAATACGAGCAAGCGTTACATCAATAGCCAGGTCTAAAAGACCTGCATAACAAATAATGCTCACCAAAAGCGTTGCCACAAAAACAACTGCGGTGCTTATAAGATCAACAACCGTTACCGCAGAAACCGAACCAAACAAATACGATTCAAACGTATTTCCACCAGGTGCAAAGTCGGCAAGTACAACTGCCATACCAAGCCCTGCGCTCATAATTACTGCAACCGACATATCGCCAAACTGAGGCATTTTTGCACGAATTCCTTCTATAAAGAATCCTGCAACAATACACGTACATACCGCACCAATAACGGGGTCAAATCCAAAAATCAAGCCTAAACCAACACCCATAAGCGAAACATGCGACAGTGCGTCTGAAACCATTGACGTTTTGCGGTTGATCATCACGATACCAATAAGCGGCAAGGCAATAGCAAGCATAAGACCCGCAGCAAGCGTTCGGCGCATAAATTCAAATTGAAAAATTGAAAGAAGATCAAACATGAGCTATCCTTCCTGAATTAATACGGTAGGTTGCATCAAAGTTAATATGACGTGATACAAGTTCAAGTTCGTGAGAAACCAAAACAGCAGTAATATTGCGCTCTTGTGTAACTGTTTCCAAAAGATCCAAAAAGCGAACTTTACTCTCGTTATCAACGCCTGCCGTTGGCTCGTCCAAAATCAAAAGACGTGGATCATTGATGAGTGCACGTGTAATCATAACGCGCTGCTGCAATCCACCAGAAAGCTCGTTAAATGGCGTGCGAACATATTTTTTCAAACCCATGTCAACTAAGGCCTTTTCTGCGCGTTCAAAATGCTTTTTTCCGGGGAATTTAACAGGGCCAAACGAGCGATATAAATTGATAGCCACCATTTCTCTACAGGTAGTAGGAAACGCGACTTTATTCATAACGCTGTTTTGAGGAACGTAACCAATATCCTTAAAGTCTTTAATTGAGTTAATTGCATTTCCAAATAATTTAACGCTTCCTTCAAAATGCTTAAGCTCGCCAAGCAAAACTTTCAAAAGCGTCGATTTACCCGAACCATTTTCTCCAGTTATACAAATAAATTGTCCCTCGTCAACACAAAGATTGACATCTTTGAGCACCAACTCGGATGTATATCCAAAATTGAGGTTCGAAACATCTATTATGTGCATGAACCCTCCTTAGGCTTCAAACAATTGTGTACCAAACGTGCAAATAGATACGCTAAACAAGTGACTGATATATCTTTTCAACGTTGTCTTTCATGATTTCAACGTAGCCGTTCATCTCGGCACCTTGCTCTTCGCTTACGTACTCCATCGAAGCCAGTGGCACCGCCTGACCGCCAATTTCTTCGGCAACAGTATCGGCACCTTTAGACGATGCTCCAAGCTCGTAAAATACAGTGGTTACATTGTGTCGATGGCAAAAATCAACTGCCTTACGAACAGTTTTAAGCGCTGGTGCCTCGGTAGAGGTAAGTCCTTGCAACGGAAAATGTTTAATGTCCAGATCTCTGCACAGATACGAATATGCATTATGCGTTACCACAAATTCGCGGCGCGTAAGAGGCTTAAATTTCTCCTTATACTGCGCACCCAATTCGGTAAGACGAGAAACAACATCAAGCTTATTCTTACGGTATTCCTCTTTATTGGCAGGATACATATCGCAAAGTTTGTCATGAATAGCTGCACAATACTGTTTAGCATTCATAAATGAAATCCATGAGTGAGGATCATAGGTAATTTTGTCGGTACCCGATGAAGAACCTTCCATCAGCGGCGTTACTTTAATTTCGTCACCATTTTCTGATTCAACTAAACGATACGATAACAAATCGGCACTCGCTCTATCAGAGAGCACAATCCAACTTGCGTCTTCGGGCAGGGTAAATCCAATATATCCGCTCTCGTGACCCATCTCAAGTGCATACACTTTACCGTCTTCAACATCAATTGTTTTATGCTGGGCAATAACCTCGCCTTTTTGCTGCATAATCTGACGGCCGCGTTTTACCAAATCTGCAAGTGGGGTAGATTCGTCTGCCTTAAAGAACGCAACACGCATAATGTCTTGGTGCGTGTGGCCAAATTCAAAACCGTACGTACCGCTTCTTACGCCAAGACGCGCTATGTACTGAAATTCTCCCATTGCAGCACCACCACGATAGGTAATTAAGTCAATACCATCAGAAAGCGTTAATACAGGTAAATTGGGCAAGTTGTCACGAACTTGATCAATCCAGTGTTCCATATTGGCACCATTTACCACGAGGAGATCGGCTTCGCTTAAATCGCGCAAGCCCTTTGGCGTTGGCTCCCAAACATGAGGGTCTTTATTAGGTGGCATAAATGAATGCAGTTCAACCGTATCTTGAGCAACTTCGCGAACTAAGTCAAATACGGGATAAAAAGACGCATAAATAACGGGTTTAGCATGCGATCTTCTGCGGCATGCGCCCAACATGCTTGCGCCAAGCGTAGCGGAACAGGCGCCAGCACAAAGGCCCAAAAATTCTCTTCTTGAATATCTCATACGATTTGATACTCCATATAGGTAAGCAAAAAGTCCCCGCAAATGCGAGGACTTTTAGAAATTATTAAATCAAATTTACTCTTTAACCTCGTCGGCAATTTGATCCATCGTGCTGTTTGGTTTAACAAATGTTGGGAACCAACCGTCTTTCTTAAAGAGTTCATCAGCATTCTTACCATAGCGCATGTGGAAGTGAACAAGCTCTTCCTCACCGTGAACAGGCATCATGAGCAGTACAGGATATTTAGCATCTTTATCTTCTGCTTCAAAGACATCCCACTCAAGTTCCTTACCACCGTGTTGAACTTTCTTGGAGTCTTTAAACTTATAGGTAACTTTACCGATTTCTTTTCCGCCCTTGTCTTTAAAGCCATCAAGGAAGGTGATGGTGTCACCCTTGATCTCAAGACCACCAAAGTCTGAATGACGACGCTCTTTAAGCTCTTTCTTAATGTCCTCAGGTGACTTACCTGCTTCTTTTGCCTTCTCAGCATAAGCGGAATCAAGCTCTTTATCATCAAGATACTTGCTAAAGTCATTCCAAGTGCCTTCCCAGCCCTTGAGATCCTTTACCGCTTCTTTTTTATCAGCAGATGCACTTTGAGATTGCTCGGTCTCAGCGTTTTGAGATTGTGCTTTAGGAGCGCTTTGTTGTCCTGCGCAACCAAAAATAGAAAATGCTAAGCCCACGGAAAGAGCCGAAGCTGCAATAGTACCAAACTTGTTCATGCAAACCTCCAGACAACGAGTGGTTATAGAGAAAACGATTTCAAACACGCTTTGTAGCTCTGTAAATACGTGTTAACCACTGCTAACTTTTTGAATCGATGTTATTGTACAACAAAGTTATATTCAGTTAACTTTCAGCTTCCATTTTATGCAATTTGGGCTCATCGGCAATCTTACCAATATGGCAATCCCCTCTTGTTTTCGCTGTTAGCTTAGATATTTATTCGATTTACGGCAGTGAGTTAGCTATTATGTAGGTATTGTGAGAGCGCGTTTTGACTCTATGAGCTTATAAGGCGCTACGTTGTTGCGCACATATTCTTGTTACAATACGTAATGCTTATGGTTCGCGTACACAGCACTTATCGCGTACACAGCGCATACGTTATTGAACACGCACGAGATGAAGAGAACAAACATGAAGCATATCCTGCTTATTGCCACAGGAGGCACCATAGCCTCTCAACCCATGGCAGAAGGTCTTACTCCCACACTTTCGGGAGAAGAGCTTGCACGCTATGTACCACAGCTTAAAGATATTTGCACGTTTAAGACTACACAGCTTATGAATATTGATTCAACTAATATGCTGCCCGAGCACTGGTTGCAAATTGCACGCTGCATTAAAGATGCCTACGATGATTTTGATGCATTTATCGTGCTGCACGGCACCGATACCATGGCATATACCGCAGCCGCACTATCTTATCTTATTCAAAACAGTCCCAAGCCTATTGTGCTTACTGGTTCGCAGCAGCCTATGACAGGTGCTTTTACCGATGCAAAACTTAATCTTTATCAGGCAGCACTTTTTGCGTGCGATGATAATTCCTACGATGTTAATGTGGTATTTGGCGGATCCGTTATGTGCGGAACACGTGCGTGTAAGCAAAAAACCATGAGCTATAATGCGTTTACCAGCATAAATTATCCCTTGATTGCTATGATTCGCGCAAATAAAATTGTACGACACAGCTCTTGCAACCAAAAACCCCAAGAACACAGAAGTGCTTTGCAATTAGCCTTATCCACACCGCATGCACCAATGGCATCGGAATGTAGCAACTACAAGACATCGCAAGAAGGTGCGTACTCATGTGTGCGCTTTTATGAGAATCTTAACGATCGCGTTATGTGTCTAAGACTTACCCCAGGGCTTAAACCCAACATTTTTGACGCGCTTGCTAAAGAGTATGATGCACTTATTCTAGAAACATTTGGTATAGGCGGCATTCCCAATTCTCATCAACATAATTTTGCGGCTGCGCTTAAAGACTGGATAGAGCAAGGTAAAACGCTTGTACTTACCACACAAGTTGCTGAAGAAGGTTTAGATTTAGGCGTATACGAAGTTGGACAAGCATTTGCTCATAACGAAGGTGTTCTACGTGGTGCTGATATGACCACCGAGGCGCTGCTGGCTAAAACTATGTGGGTATTAGGACAAGCTCACACGCAAGACGAAATCAAACGCCTGTTTTATACACCTATTAATCACGACCGTGTGCAAGAATAAGAGCTCATTTCTATAGGTAATGAGCAAAAGGGCTTAAGATATAAACTTTCCAAAAGCTTACAACTAAAAAGCGTGCACGCTCTTTCGAGACATGCACGTTTAATAACAATCTTTATGTACATCACATTCAGATACGCATTACCACTAACGCTTTAAGCATACAAACGTTATATATGTAACTTTGTACCCGTCATGCGATTAGTACATTCCGCCACCTTGCTGACCTGAAGCAGCTGCGCGAGAGATAGCTTCTTCAATAGAAGTATCTTTTGGCTCGTCTGAAATAGTAGCCTCGGTAATAAGAATCAACGAAGCAACTGAAGATGCATTTTGCAAGGTAGTACGGGTAACCTTAACTGGGTCAAGAACGCCCATCTTAATCATGTCGCCCCACTCGCCATTAGCAGAGTTAAGGCCTTCACCTGCAGGAAGGTTAGAAATCTTCTCAACTACAACTGAACCTTCATAACCGGCGTTGGTAGCAATCTTTTTAACAGGAGCCATCAAAGCTTTGCGGATGATGTCAACACCAAGTTGTTCATCGGCTTCTGAAGTTTTAACGTTATCAAGAGCTGCTGCAGCTTGCAAGAATGCAACACCACCACCAGCTACAATACCTTCTTCTACAGCTGCACGAGTTGCTTGAAGAGCGTCTTCAATACGGCTCTTGATTTCTTTAAGCTCTGCTTCGGTAGCTGCGCCAACTTTAATAACAGCTACACCGCCAGCAAGTTTAGCCTTGCGCTCTTGAAGCTTTTCTTTGTCAAAGTCAGAAGTAGTATTTTCAAGCTCATTATTGATTTGTGCAACACGCTCATTGATAGCATCTTTAGAACCTGCGCCATCAACAATGGTTGTATTGTCTTTCGTGATCTTAACTGACTTAGCGCGACCAAGCATCTCGGCTGTTACATCGGTAAGCTCTACGCCAAGCTCTTTCATAGCTGCCTGACCACCAGTAAGAACAGCAATATCTTCGAGCATACGCTTACGACGGTCACCATAACCAGGAGCCTTAACAGCGCATACGGTAAGCGTACCACGGAGCTTGTTAAGAATGAGCGTTGCCAATGCTTCGCCGTCTACATCTTCTGCAATGATAAGAAGAGGTGAACCGCTCTTTTGGATGCCCTCAAGAACAGGAAGAATATCTTGAATGTTAGAGATCTTTTGATCGGTCATCAAGATGTAAGGATTCTTGAGCTCGGCAGTCATGGTGTCATTGTTGGTTGCAAAGTAAGGTGAAATGTATCCCTTATCAAATTGCATACCCTCAACGGTATCGATATCAATACCAAAGGTTTGAGAATCTTCTACGGTAATAACGCCGTCTTTACCAACAACTTCCATAGCGTCGGCAATTTTGTTACCAATTTCGGAGTCTACTGCAGAAATTGTTCCAACAGAAGCAATTTGCTCTTTAGTAGAAACTGCCTTAGAAGCACTCTTCATTTCTTCTACAGCAGCATTAACAGCTTTTACAATACCGCGACGAATGGCAATGGGGTTTGCACCTGCAGCAACGTTGCGCAAGCCTTCGTTTACAATAACTTGAGCAAGAAGCGTTGCTGTGGTAGTACCGTCACCTACGGTATCATTGGTTTTTGTAGCAACTTCTTTAACAAGCTGTGCGCCCATGTTTTCGATAGGATCTTTAAGTTCTACTTCCTTTGCAACGGTTACACCATCGTTGGTAATGGTAGGAGCACCGTAAGAACGCTGAAGCGCAACGTAGCGACCCTTAGGTCCAAGGGTGGTGGTTACAGCGTCAGCAAGTGTATTTACACCGTGAGCAAGTTTGGCACGAGCATCGGTACCAAAAACAATATCTTTAGCCATTGAGCTTTTCCTTTCAATTTAAGATACTACTTTTCGCAGGTACATCATGTGTTTTTGCTACTTGAGCAGATATGTGCCTGCATGTGTTTATAAGAATTTACTTACTCGCACAAAATTGCATAGATGTCATCGCTGCGAAGCAACAGATATGTTTCGCCATCGATTTTAACTTCATTACCGCCAAATTTGCCGTAATAAACTTGATCTCCCACTTTAACGTCTAAAGCAATGCGCTCGCCTTTGTCGTTTAACTTACCAGCGCCAACTGCAACAACTTCACCACGTTGAGGCTTTTCTTGTGCACCGCTTGAAATATACAATCCCGAAGATGTTTTTTCTTCTTTTGGAGCGGGCTTAACTAAAACTCGGTCAGCCAAAGGCTTAAGTGTCATGATATGAACCTCCTTTTGTATGCACAACATACGTGCAAGGAACCTAATACAAATTTGAGGATGAACAAATGAAGTATTGCAACTTGCTCATCAACTATTAGAAAGCATACCCATATTTTTTTTCTTATACAAGAGGAATAACAAAATCTTAATAAGTACACTTAGATTTTCTTATTGTCTTCACAACAGTAAAACTCATACTGGCTTGTGCGAATTGCTAAGATTAAACCTGTAGATACTCCTGCACACACCACGAACTAATCTTTTAAGCGCGCAAGATTTGCACGTTGATAGAGCCCCGCGTCCATAAATCCTTGCGAGCGATAATACTTGCGTGTTCCAATCGAAGAAATAACATTTATCGATGTATAGCCTGCTTCGCGTGCAATAGATTTTGCACGACTAATAAGTTGCTTACCCAAACCATGGTGCTGAGCCGTTCCAGCATGACCTTCGATTTGAGCCGTTGTGCCGTATACGTGGACCTCTCTAATCATTGCCTCATGGGGCAAAATAGGAAAATGTTCACATGCGCAATATTTGTCAAGCGCAGACCTATGCGGAAGAGAAAGCCTCAAAAAGCCTGCTATACGGTTATGGTCATCAACCCACTGCAAAAAATACTCGGTAGAAACGTTTGTAGCATACGGAACAACTTCCATATGAAGCGTGCGCGGATCAAGTATGCTTGTTGCAATTTCGCGCATACGAATTTCGCAAGGTTGCGTAGTGCTTTGTGCAATTTTTTGTTCTACTAACTGACGCAAATTACCTTTTTTATTGCCCGAAATAATATCGGTAGACGAAATGTCTCTGATCATACGCGAAATACGCGTAAAACATGGCGTTGCCAGCACATCGCTTACCAGCACATCTACCAGCTCTTCTTCGGTGTATGCCTGCCAAAGACCACGCTCATAGCATGCTTTTAGTCGAGCAGAATCTACCAACACACACGGATAGAGTTTTACTTCATCGGGCAAATACAAGCTGTCATGCACCAACATTTTGAAGTCTTTTTTATCGATTTCTGGCGTTGAGCCCAACAGATTAACCATTGCATGCACATGAATCTTAAATCCAAATAAACGCAGCAGCTCAAAGGCTTGCTTTATATCATCAAGTGAGCCTTTGCGTAAATTACGTTGACGAATTTCTTCGTTGAGCACCTGAATACCCATTTGAACTTTGGTACAACCAAGCGCGCGCATAAGGTAGAGATGTTCAACGTTTATGGTATCGGGTCGCGTTTCGATAACAAGGCCAACTACACGATGATGTGCGCCTTCGTTTATACGCTGCTGTTCGCGAACTTCATCCATAGAAGCTCGCTGAAATACGGCTGCTTTAACCCAAGCTGCGCGAGCTGTATATGCTGCACTAAATGCCTCATTATAGGTAAGTTTTCCTGCGTCAATATCGTGTTGAGTTTGCTCATAATGAATTTCACGAGCGTGCGGGTCAAAGCGCAAACCACAACGCTCGTACCGTGCGACAATGTTATTTCTTTCTTGCTGTGTTGCGTAGCCCATATTGAGCGCGCGAAAAACTTCGCGGATGAACCAGCACTGATATGCTGTAGGATATTCGCTCCATGTTCCGCCTAAAATAATAATTTCTATTTTATCGGTTGGATGACCCATATTCACCAGCGCTTGTAGGCGCAAGGTTGTTTGTAAAAATGGATCGAATAAACACTGCTCTGCACGCTGGCAAGCAGGTTCTCGGCTCATATAACTTTTTGGCATACGAATATCGCTTGGACAAAAAATACAATTTGAGCTGCATGGCCATGGTTTGGTAAGAAGCGTAATAGTAGCCACGCCCGAAGCAGAGCGTCTGGGCTTTATACGCAACGTTTGAATAAGTTTTTGTTCTGTTTCATCGGTTACGCCCCAAGATTTCCAGAGCTGGTGTTCATAATGCTTAACTTCCATATACCGAGGAATAAGCTGCTTTTTTGACGTTTGTTCTTCGTGCGCGGTAATCCCACGGTTACATTCGTTAAGAAATGCATTGAGCTGAACAGACGTAAGCGCGCCTGTTTTCTCAACGCGCTTGATAAGCTTAAGAAGAACATCGTCAATTTGTGGCGTGTTATGATATATGTATTCTGGTGCAGTAGTCATAGTATTAGTGTAGCGCATATGCTGAGCATATGAGAGCAACAGATGTGCCTGCGAGAAAAAACACCAAGCACCAACAAGCTTGATTCCGTGTAGAACATTTGCACACAAAAGATAGAGCGAGCAGAAAGAACGGAAAGAAAGAGCATTGAACAAACAAACCATGCAAACATTGGCTAGTCTTACCAATGACTTTTACAACAAGGAAGCTCAGTCGTTTTCTGATACGCGCACCCGTCCATGGGATGGATGGACATATGCAATGGATTACCTGCTCAAACACGGTTTGCTAACGTTTGGTAACAACAAGGTATCGGTTGCACCAACACTATTTGAACAAACACCGTTAACACAAACACATCTTTGTGACTGCATTGATGTGGCATGCGGAAACCTGAGATTCTTAGATTTTCTCATCAACTACCTGCACAACAATAAAGGTTACCCCAATGCAGGCACCAAGGGTGCGCTATCTTACATTGGCATTGACAAACAATCAGCACTTACACAACTTGGCATGCAAAAGCTCTCGCATACGCTTACACAGCATGCATGCGTAACTATTCATACCACAGATGTGTTATCACGACTCATGGAAGAACATGACCCCTTAGCAGAGCTTACACATACCACAAGCCTCATGGTATGCTTTGGCTTTATGCATCATATTCCCAGCTTTAAGCTTAGACAAACGTTTCTCTCAACACTTTGTAAGCATGTGCGCGAGGGCGGCATTATCGTGCTTTCGTTTTGGTGTTTTGACAACACCGAACAAGGACGCACCAAAGCGCAAGCGCAAACGAAAGAGGCTCTATGCGCGCTGGCGGCACAACAAAGATATACGCTTGACGTGCGCGAGCTAGAAAACAACGATTACCTGCTTGGATGGAAGCATACGCAAGGCGTTATGCGCTATGCCCATAGCTTTTCTGAACAAGAAGTATTCAACCTTATAGCCAACACAGCAACGCTTAAACTTCTTACGTATTGGTATGCCGATGGCAAAGACAAACATTCAAATTTGTATGTTATTGCACAAAACGTTACAGCTACACATTAAGCGGCATGCATACAAGCACGCGCAGCGCAGACAACACTAAAAAACGATATATGCCTATTCGCCTTACATCTATTCATCTTGTTGATGATTATTTATCCAAGCCCACGTAGGCAGCCATGCAGATGTTCGCGGATCAACTAAATCCATGTGATCGACATCTGCAACAATATGTGCATCAACATGCCCATACAACTCAGGTGCCGAAATATAATCAAGCGTGTGCGTAAGAGCAATCTCGGGGTCTTGTGCACCATGCACAATAAGTGTAGGAACAGACGGACACGATTGATAACGAGGAGATGCACTTTTAAGCAACTCCTGCGTTGCGTTTGAACCAAAATATTTCTCCGCAGCCCTATCCCCTTTTCCTTCTTCATAGATTCGTGCAGCATCGGTAACAGGTGCAAGCGCAACCACCACATCAAACAGGTGAGACGCCAAAAGAACAAGCTCTCCGCCTACTGAATGGCCAAGCGCCACAAGCTGTGAATGAGGGTAGCGTTTACGAAGAAAAGAAATTGCATGCTGTACATCTAGAAGTGGCTGTGGCCAGGCTCCATGTGCACCACGACGATATTCCACACATACAACTGTTTCTTGTCTATCAATAAGCCATTTAGCAACATCTAAGCGGCGGTGGCAATCGATATTTTGTCTCCAATACCCGCCATGCACAATAACAAGTACGCGTTGAGGCTGATTATGTGCATGCGTATCGGCTAAGTTGGATGAATCATAGATGTCAACAAAGCAATCAGGATCATCATCGTAATAGACGGTATGTGCCTTATCAAGCAGCTCTTTAATAACCGCAGGATCTGTTGGTGGATGGATTTTCATACTACCCTCTCCTTAAGTGACACAAATGTATAGCACACCCTTGCAGCAAACTTGCCACAAGGGTGTATACATGTTGTAAATACTAAGCACAAACTAGCACGCAAGCCATGCAAGCGCAGCTACAACTGCAGCTTCAAAACCACGATCAAGCGTTGGCTGTAAATCGGGCGCAAAATGCGGGCTATGGTTTGCAGGAGCATTATTCATATCCGCAAAGCCTCCCAGCGTCCAAAATGTATAGGGACAACCCCATTCATCAGGGATATAAGAAAAGTCTTCCGATACGCTTTGCGGTTCGCCTTGCAATGATTGCTTAGCAAAATACGAGGTAAATGCTTCTTGAACGCGCTCGGTGGTGTCTTTGTCATTGCTTGTAAGAGGTCCTCTATCAAAATATTCAATATCGGGCGCAATCGTGCAACCTGCCGCCTCGCATTCTGCACGAACAATGCGCTCAATTGCTGCAAAAAGGCGCTTTTCAAGCTCGGCATTATAGGTTCTGGTATTAAGCAATAAGACTGCATCATCAGGTATGATATTCGCTTTATTTCCTGCCGATACAGAACCAATGGTAAGCACGACACGTTCATCTGAGGGCATCTCGCGCGACACAATAGTTTGCAAACGCATAATCACACTTGCTGCTAAAACAATTGGATCGATTCCTAGTTCGGGCATACTACCGTGAGAACCCTTACCATGTAAGGTAATGCGAATAGAGTATGCTGCCGAGAAAAATGCCCCTACTTTTGTTGCCACACAGCCTCCTGGCAGTGTAGGCATAACGTGCTGACCTAAATACACATCGGGCTTGGTAAACTGTGTACATAAGCCCTCGCGAATCATAGACAACGCACCTTGACCTACTTCTTCGGCAGGTTGAAATACGCCAAGATAGGTTCCTTTCCAAGCGTCTTTATGCACACTCAGCGCTTTAAGTGCAGAAAGCAGGCTCATAATATGAAAGTCGTGACCACACGCATGCATGGTGGGAACACGGGCACCAGTTGTACTGTCTTGTACGGTATACGTAGATGCATAGGGTTTTTGTGACGCTTCTTTAACAGGCAGACCATCAATATCGGCACGCATAGCAACACACGCGCCCTCGCCATTTTGGATACGCGCTACAAGTCCCGTTTTACCAATACGAGTTACCTCAATATGTGAGGCCTGTAACTCATCATATATCCGCTGAGATGTCCACACTTCTTGAAACGCCGGCTCGGGATGTTGATGAAACTCTTTATACAAGGCAACGCGCGCGTCCCTTGTTTGATCAAGCCCGCTTAATACCTGCGAAGCACTGGCTTTTACCTGCGATTTTGTAGGTAATGCTTGAGTAGTTGTATGAGTGTTAGATGTCATAATAACTTCGATTCACGTCACATGTGTTAGGCGACTAGAGCGTATGCAAGTCTCATAAAAACGTCTGGTAAACCACCAAGAGCTGATGCAACTTTAAGCGGCTTTGTGCTCAAACCAAGCACAGAACACAAAGCCACGTATCTGAGTTGTTTTTGCTGCTCTAGTCTGTACTGACCTAGACTTTTATACTGCTCTAGACTTTTGTACTGCTCTAGACTTTTGTACTGCTCTAGACTTTTGTACTGCTCTAGTCTTCTTGATTGTCTTGACGAGAAGAAATTTGAGTTTGAAGCAGTGCAACAAAATCATCAAACGCATATTGCTTGGTGATGTTGGTACGATCTCGTACCGAAATATTGCCCGCTTGAGCCTCTTGCTCGCCTACGATAAGCATGTAGGGAACGCGGTCAATTGAGCGCGCCTCGCGAATCTTATAGCCAATTTTTTCATCGCGATCGTCCAGCTTTACTCTAATCTTAAGATCGCGCAGCTTCTGCGTAAGTTCGCGTGCATATGCGCGCGTTTTTTCGGAAACTGGCAAAACTTTTACCTGCAAAGGTGCCAGCCATACAGGGAATTTACCCTCGTACTGCTCAATAAGCATACCAATAAAACGCTCAAACGAACCAAAGCCTGCGCGGTGAATCATAATTGGACGCTTCTTTTGACCGTCTTTGTCAACATATTCAAGGTTAAAGTTGTGTGGGAATTGGAAGTCAAGCTGAATAGTTCCACATTGCCACGTACGACCTAAGCAGTCTTTAAGATGGAAGTCGATTTTTGGCCCATAAAAAGCGCCGTCGCCCTCGTTAATCGTATACTCAAGACCCATAGTTTCCAAAGCGTTGCGCAAACCGTCTTCTGCGGTTTTCCAATCCTCATCTGAACCCATAGAATTTTCGGGGCGTGTAGACAGCTCAACTTTATACGGAAATCCAAATTGCTTGTAGTATGCGGTAATAAGGTGCGTAACCTCTGCAACTTCATCACAAATTTGATCGGGACGAATAAAGAGGTGCGCATCATCCTGCGTAAACTCACGAACGCGGAACAAGCCGTGAAGCGTACCTTTAAGCTCGTGACGGTGATCAAGACCTGCCTCTGCCAATTTAAGCGGCAAATCACGATACGAACGAGGTTTGTTCATATATACCAAGCATGCACCTGGGCAGTTCATAGGCTTAATGGCAAAATCTTCTTCGTCAATTTTTGTGGTGTACATATTTTCTTTGTAGTGATCCCAGTGACCAGATGTTTCCCACAATTTACGCGAAAGGATAACAGGTGTTTGAATTTGCTCGTAACCAAATTTTTCTTGCATTTCTTGCCAATAGTTCATAAGGGCATTGCGGATACGCATACCATTGGGCAACCAAAACGGAAAACCAGGACCTGCTTCGTTGACCATAAACAGATCCATTTCGCGACCAATCTTTCTGTGGTCACGTTTTTCTGCTTCTGCCATAAGGCGTTCATGCTCGGCAAGCTCTTCTTTTGTTACAAATGCAACACCGGATATACGGGTAAGCATTTCGTTATCACTATTAGCTTTCCAATATGCACCCGAAACTCCCGTAAGCTTAAAAGCCTTTGCCATCTTGGTGTAGCACACATGCGGGCCTGTGCACATATCAACGTATTCACCTTGCTTATAGAAGGTAAGACGTGTGTCCTCAGGAAAATCGCCAATATGTTCTACCTTAAATTTCTCGCCACGCTCTTCAAGAAAAGCAATTGCTTGGGCGCGTGGCAATTCAAAAGTTTCAACTTTGAGATTCTCTTTTGAGATTTTTTTCATTTCTGCCTCAAGAGCAGGTAAATCATCTTCACTGATTTTTACGCCCTCGGGGAATTCCATATCATAATAAAATCCTGTCTCGGTTGCAGGACCATATGCAAAGTGAGCCTGGGGATATAAACGTTTAACTGCCTGTGCCAACATATGTGCACATGAATGACGAATAACGTGCTCTTCCATGTCTTTAGGACATTCTTCCACGCGTCCATCGTTATAGAGAATCTTCATACTCTGCCTTTCCGCAGACAAGCATCCACAACATGCTTTTACTGCTTAAGCGAACTGTATAGGTACACATGCTGATTTACCGTTCAAACAATAGTATGTATGGCTTACGCTCTATTGGCTTGTACTATCAAAAAATTGCTACGTACGACAACTACGTAACAAACATTTTTGACAAAACCCATTGCAATAAAAGGATTGTTGTACATGCAAACGGTAAGCAAACATGTATTCGTATTGCGAGTTTATCACAAGTCATGTGCTTTACGTCTTAAATACTCACTCGTATAAGGTACCTCCACATTGCATGATATGCTTACCTAACATGACAGTGGTTACTAAACACTGCGTACTTTAGGGAGGTTTTCATGAATTTTATGCACAGCATTTCTTCTGAAGATATTTTTCGCGCTCATCACAGCTTTGTTGATGAACGCGCAAATCAAGTTGCAAAAAATGCAGCAAGTTCTAACGGTGTACGAAAAGCAGCGCGCGTGCCCGAGGGCGTTGCACAAAATACGCTTGATTTTGATATCGAAGTAACGCAAGGAAAGCGCTGCAATCAACAACGTTCTGGACGTTGTTGGATGTTTGCGTCACTCAATACCATGCGCTACCGCATTATCAAAAAGTATAATCTTGATACCTTTGAGCTTTCGCAAGCATATCCCCTCTTTTGGGACAAAATGGAAAAAAGTAACTGGTTTTTGGAGAACATCATCGACACCGTTGACGAAGATCTGCACGGTCGTCTTGTTTCATTTTTGCTCACCGACCCTATTGGCGATGGTGGTCAATGGGATATGTTTAAGAGCTTGGTAAAAAAATATGGTGTTTGCCCCAAGGAAGCTATGCCCGAAACAGCAAATTCGTGCAATACATCAGACATGGATCGCTATTTAACTCGTTATTTGCGTGGTTGTGCGCATAATTTACGTGAAACGCACGAAGCAGGAGCTACAGACGAAGACCTCTACGAGATGAAAAAAGAGATGATGAACAACGTTTATCATTTGCTTTCCATTTGTTTGGGTGAGCCTCCTGTAACGTTTGACGTTCGCATGCGCGATAAAGAGCACAAGCTTGTACTCTCAGGAACATTTACACCACATGAATTTTTCAAGCGTGCTGTTGACATGAATCTTGATGATTATATTTCTCTTATTTCGGCACCAACTGCAGATAAACCGTTTGGTCATACCTACACGGTTTCTCGTTTGGGCAATGTTTGGGAAGACCATGGTGTGCGCTATCTCAATTTGGAGCCGTCCGAGCTTAAGCGTGTAGCTATTGCCCAGCTAAGCGATAACTTGCCCGTGTGGTTTGGTTGCGATGTGGCGCAATCATACTTGCGCGATGAAGGTATGATGGATCTTGGCGCACTTGATGTAGATGCGTTATTTGGCTTTGAGGTTGAAGGCTGCATGGATAAAGCTACACGCCTTGATTACGCAGAATCACTGATGACTCATGCTATGGTGCTTGAAGGTGTTCGTTTAGACGAAAACAAAAAGCCTGTTATGTGGAAAGTTGAAAACAGCTGGGGTAAAGACCACGGTCGTGACGGCTTTGATACCTTGTCGGATGCATGGTTTGACGAATATGTGTATCAGGTTGTTGTAGACATCAAGTATTTAACTGCCGAACAAAGAGCTGTATTTGAGCAAGAAGAAGCACGCGTACTTGAGCCGTGGGATCCTATGGGCTCACTTGCACGATAGTTTGTATGATAGCTTGTGCGCGCCTACTTGCGCGATAGCTTGCACGATAGTTTGCGGTCCTATTCATGTATACGCAGCACTTGCATAAGCGTGACATCCTAACAGGATATCTTCATTCTTTTCTGATTTTTGTATATGGGCACATCGAGAACATGACGATGTGCCCATATTATTCACATGTTGAACACACACAAAAAATCCTTTAGGAAATATTTAGTTGCTCATGTAAACTATTTTTCCTAGTGTAAAGCAAACGATCCAGATAAGGATGAACATGAAAAATATACACCGAATTGGAGCAGTTATCGCAGGTTTAGCTCTTGCATATCCGGCACCGCTTGCTATGGCAGCTACTAAGAGCGCGACAGACAATCAAGCACAAGCTATCGTTGCCTCACAGACAGCACGAGCTGTTACTCAAGATGAGGTTAACCAAGCACAAAAAAAGCTTGAAGATGCCAACAATAAAGTACTGCAAACACAAAAAGAGCTTAAGGATGCTCAAGGAAAACTTGATGGTGCTCAAAAAGATTTAGCAGAAAAGCAAAAGCTTGCTCAAACTGCTGAGGAAGAAAATAAGCAACTTCCTGCGGTTGATGAAGCTGAGTTGAAAAAAGAACAGGGCGAATTAGACACGCTCAAAGCAGCACAAGAGCAGGCGAAAAACGACAAAGATGCCGCCGATAATGATGTGAAAACAAAAGAGGAAGCCCACACAGCGCTCGCAGAGAAAAAAGATAAAACCCAAAAAGACCACGAGACAACCGTAGAAGCTGGTAAAAAGCTTGCAAGTGATAAAAACGATGCGCAGGAAAAAGTAACTCAAACTACAAAAGCTTTAGAAGAAAAAGTTAAAGAGCACGAAACTAAGCTGAATAAGATTCAAGAAGAACTTGAACAAAAAACGAACGAGTTCAACGCTCTTGAGCAAGATAAAACTTCTAAAGAAACCGAACTCAAAGCAAAAGAAGCTGCGCTGCAAAAACAAGAAGACATTTCAAAAGCAAAAGATACAGAAGCAAAACAAGCCGAAGCTCAACTGCAAACATTGAATGCTAAAACGGCTGGATTAAATCAGAAAAAACAGCAAGCAGACACAAAAGTTTCTGACATAGAAAATGGTCGCGATAATACTGGTGCAAAGCTTGTGGATGCACAAAAAGAGCAGAGGCAAGCACAGCAAGCAATAGACACCAATAAGAAGGACATTCAAACACAAACACAAAAGAAAACAGATGCTGAAGAGGCAAAACGTCTGGCAGATGTAGAAGTTAATAAACTTAAGCCAAACGTTGAAAGTCTAAAAAAGGATGTCCAAACGGCTAAGTTTAAAGCCAACTTCAAGAAGGCAGTTAAACAGCAAAAAGAGACCGAGCTCACTCAAGCACAAGAAAAAGCAAATCAAGAAAAGCAGCCACTTGAAGCAGCAAAGAATAAAGCAGACGCCAAACTTGCAGACCTTGCTCAACAAGTAGAGGAAAATGCGCGTCTTGCGGCTCAACAACTTGCAGACGCAAATGAAGCAAGCACCCAAGAGGCAGAAGCCGCACGTCAGCTAGAAGAAGCTAAAACCACGGCACAGACTGCGCAAACTACGCTTGAACAAAAATCACAAGCATACAAGGATAAAAAAGACACTGTTGACGAAATGCAGGATAGATTTAAAACTAAAGCTGCTGCTCAAAAGAAAGAAGATTTTGCTAAAAAAGATGCTGTAGAAGCTCAAACAACACTTGATACGCTGAATCAAACAATAACAGCTAAAACTGCGGAACTCGAGACTGCAAAACAGGCTGCAACGCAAGCGCAAACCGCTTTTGAGCAAATTAAACAGCAGGCACAAGCTCAACAAGCACAAACTCAGCAAAACCAACAGCACCAACCAGACCAGAACGGCAAACAAAGTCAAGGCGCAGCAGATGGAAAGCATGATGGCAATAACGACAAACACACAACTAACAAGTCGTCTCAACCTAAACACATGAGCAGCTCTCCCAAAACGGCGGATGCAACTTCCATTTCGCTTGGTTTTGGTCTGCTTTCGCTTGGTATGAGTGCAATAAGCTTGGGTCTTATGAAAAAACGCAAAAAGTAATCAAATTGCTTGCTTACACACTATGCGCAACTTGTAACGCAACAATCGCTCATGGGCAGCTTTTTGGTTAATGCGATATGTAAATTTTTATCCACCCTTTGCTAGACAAAGGGTGGATTTTTATAGAAAAGATATTCAAAGCGCAGGAATCTTTTCTATCATACCCATGTATCAATCACCGCAGCAACTCTATGCACCATAACTCTTAAGAACGTGTTTGTTCGTTCAATCATGCATACCACAAACAAATATAACCACGCATATTTTCTAGCATTTTTTTGTTATATCTATGATGTGCGAATTAAACCCGCCAAACTAGAGCATTCTTAACTATGCACCTTTACCGTGTAAAGGACTTTTTAACGAAAGGATGCTCGCTTGTCTCAACAAACCTCTTCGAGTACGTTTACGCATGAGCTCAATCAATCTCACGCACATACGCATGACACCACCGCAGACTCTCAGCAAGAACCTGCAGATGAAATGAACGCACACTCTCAGCAAGAGCCCGCGGCGGCTATGAACGTAAAGCCTCACCAAGAACCTGTACAACCTAAGAGCGCAAACCATCCTCATCAATCCATTTATACGCGCGATGTAATTTTGGTTATGGCAGCATCGTTTTTCTTTATGTTTTCTACTATGCTGGTAACGCCGCTCATTAATGGCTACGCCCTTACGCTTGGCGTAAGCGCAGTTATTGCCGGAATCATTACCGGATCAATGAGCGTAGTTTCTCTTTTCTTGCGTCCTATAGCCGGAAACATTACCGACCGTTTTTCTAAGTATCGGCTATCTTGTATTGCAGGAGTGCTTATTTTTATAGGTGTTGTTGGCTATTGTATTGCTCCTAACGGATTTTGGCTTATTATCTTTAGACTTATTAACGGTGCGGGTTTTGTGCTTGCAACAGTATGTATGACTACGTGGTTAGGTTTTCTTGTTCCGCGTAATCACGTGGGCGAGGCTATGGGCTTTTACGGGCTTATGAATGCTCTTGCTATGGCAATCGCTCCTGCAGTTGGAATTTATTTTTATAAAATTATCGGCTACCGAGAAGCCCTTATGTTAGCAGCTGGTGCCGCATTCATCATGCTAATTGTTATCCAATTTGTAAGCAATCACGCATATCCTTTTGTACAACAAAAAAGCTGCGCGGACTCTACAAACGCGTGTTCTACTAAATCAAAAGCGCCGTGGAAAAACGTTAAGATCCTTCAAAAAGACGCGTTTCCTATTACGTTATTTATGATTTGTTTTTCTATACCCTACTTTGCAACGCAAGCCGATTTGGTTGAATACGTGGCGGACGCGTCACTTGAAGTATCAAGCGGTCTATTCTTTATAATATACGCAATTGCGCTGCTCATCATACGTATTGTCTTCAAAAAATACTTTGATTTAGTAAGGTTTGGCATATGGTTTTGGATAAGCACCATTGCTATGGCAGGATATTTGCTTATGATGTCGTTTATGTCTAACGACATTCTTATGAGTATTGCCGCGATTTTGTTATCAATTGGATACGGCGTTATTTATTCGGTAAACCAATCAACTGCCATGATGCTCGCTCCTCGAAGCGAACAAGGTCTTGCAAGTTCAACATTTTATATTGGTCTTGATATTGGCATGGCTACAGCACCAATGATTGGCGGTGTATTGGCAACGTGTGTTCCTCACGCACTATTTTTCCCTGCTATGCTTGTGTTATTGCCGCTTGCTTGTATGGTATATGGGTGCTATCACACGCGTTTGAATAACGCTATTAATCACGATTAACGCACCATCAGCTAAAACCGCCAGCAGCCAAAGCCCGCAACAAGCAGCGCGCTCTAATCTTGAGCCAAGCTTGGATAAGACGTAGCTGCAGGGTCATCGTAACCGTGTTCAAGGGTAAAACGATACAGTTTTTCTCGACGTGCAAGAATTTCTTGGCGCGCAGTTTCCCATAACGGTTTTGCACAGCCGTGAACCGACGCTCTTTGTGCATTAAGAATTTGTAACGCATGAGCTGCAAGCGCAAATCTATCCATCTGGTTCATATGAAGCATATCAAAAAACGTTGTTGTTGAACCTAAGTCTTGATAGCCGTGTACGTAAAAATTACTACTATGAGGACGACCCCATATGAGGCGATATATGGTTCCTACATACGCGTGAAACGCAAACAAAACGGGTTTATCGGCTGAAAAGAGCTCAGTAAACTCCTCGTCGGTAAGCGCGTCATCATTTTCTTCATGCCTTTGAAGCGCGCATAAATTAAGCACATTCACAAACTTAAAATGAACACCTTGACGGCGCAGTATATCTGCAGCTGCTAAAGTTTCGATAGTAGGAACATCACCGCAGGTTGCAAGTACCAAATCAAAGTTGCCGTGCGCGTCTGTATGCGATGCCCACGTCCATTCAAGCGCACCACGTGCAAGTTCCGAACGTGCTTCGTCAAGCGTAAGCCAAACAGGAATTTGCTGCTTTCCTGCAAATATCACATTGACGCAATCGGTGGCAGTGTAGGCTTGTTGCGCCACCGCCAACAAAAGATTGGCGTCACATGGGTAATATATATGTACAACATGCTCGTTATTACAAGATTTATTCAGAAGCGTGTCCACAATGCCTGGATCTTGATGCGTAAAGCCGTTATGTTCCTGACGCCAAACGTGAGAGGTAAGTAAAATATTGAGCGAAGAAATGGGCTTGCGCCAAGAAACCTCACGTCTTAGCGCTTCAAGCCACTTAATATGTTGGCTGATCATAGAGGCTGTAATCTGCGCAAACGCCTCATAGCTCACCCAAATTCCATGACGACCTGTAAGCACATAGCCTTCCAATAAACCTTCGCACTGGTGCTCGGAAAGTTGCTCAATAACACTACCAGTTTGCGAAAGTTCTCCGTCATTTTCGAGGTCTTTATCTTTGTCCACATACCATTGTTTTTGAGTTGCACGATAAATTGACTGAAAACGATTAGAGGCAATCTCATCGGGACCAAATACACGAAACATCTGTGGATTGTTTTGCAAAAGCTTGGCGGTATACAAACCAAGTACATACGTTGGAGAAGCACACAGCGTTCCTCGCTGCGATGTGTCAACTGCCATTTTGCAGGAATCAAGTGACGAAAGCGTAAGCGCGCGACGAATACGTCCTGCGTCTGCACAAGGGTTGGAACCTATCCGCAGGTCACCTTGTGGCAAAATACGAGTAACTTGCTTAGATAGGGTACCATCTTTTTCAAAAATCTCTTGTGGACGATACGAAGACATCCACGCACAAAAATCATCAAAATGCGTGAGCGTTTCGTCTGCCCCGGCAAATGGTACCTGATGAGAACGCCAAGAGTCTTCAAACTTTTGACCATCAATATATGTTGGACACGTCCATCCCTTTGGGGTTTTAAAAATAAGCACGGGATATGCTGGCCGCTCGTAAAAGCCCTGCTTTGCACGCTCTTTGATTGAGCAGAGCTCAGCAAAAATTTCTTCAAATAACGCTACAAAGCGTTTATGAATTGACAATGCGTCTTCTTCATCAAAACCTGCAACAAACGTATATGGACGATATCCCATACCTTTAAAATAATCATCGCGTTCCTGCAGTGAAACACGCGCCAAAATGGACGGATTTGAAATTTTGTAACCATTGAGGTGCACAATTGGCAATACGAGGCCATCAGTTTGTGGATTTATAAATTTATTGGTTTGCCAACTTGCAGCTAAAGGTCCTGTTTCGCACTCGCCGTCGCCAATAATGGGAATTGCCAACAGCGAGGGATTATCCAAAACAGCACCATACGCGTGGGAAAGAACATAGCCGAGCTCTCCCCCTTCGTGAATTGAGCCTGGCGTATGCGGACCATGGTTAGAAGGAAAGCCCAAAGGAAATGAATACGCGCGACAAAGCCGCTCCAAACCTTGCTCATTTTGAGGAATGTCGGGATACACTGCCGATAGGCTACCATCGATAAAAGCCTCTGCATTTCCTGCAGGTCCACCATGACCTGGTCCCATAAGTACAACCGTGTTTTGACCATGATCACGAATAAGCCGATTGATGTGCGCATACAAGAAATTAAGCCCGGGAATGGTTCCCCAATGCCCCATAAGCCTATGCTTTATGTCGCGTGGGCTTAAGCCGCCCTTCATCAAAGGATTGCTGAAAAGATAGATTTGACCTGCGCTTATATAATTTGCACATCGCCAATACGCGTCAAGTGACGCTATGGTTTGCGACGACGAACACTCCTGTTTACGTATGCCGAGCGGCTTATACCAAGGTGTTCCAAGCACGGGCTGAGCCAAATCTTTCCCCTCCTTTTACAACAACAAACGCTTTTAGCACCATACGCTTTTAAGCAAAAACTTAAAATTCTACTCACAAAAATAGATGCCTTGCAACAAACACCGCGCGCAAAGGCGCTGATAGTAGGTATCAATCAGCAAATGCTAAGCATCAGCCGCAAATGCACTACACAAAACAGCACACGACAGACGCAAAACCGCAGCTGTTAGACGTCACAACCGCAGCGCATTGCAACGTATGGATATATAAGAAATATTATACGTATTAGCAGACCAAGATGAGAAGTTCTCACATACGCCTCATAACAAGGGTGCCCACTACAAATTTTGAACACTTGCCTTTTCTACCAACACGGGATTAAGCATAATATCAAAAGGAGCACGTGCGGCGTCCTCATCGCATGCGTTGGCTTCATCGCATGCGTTGCTCTTATCGTGTTTGGCAACACATACCCGTTTAAGCATGGTATCAAACGACGCTTGAGCCAACTCAGAAACGTTTTGCTCAACAGAAGTTAAGGCAGGCTCAAACAGCGCGTCAGCTGCAGAGTTGTCGTAACTTACAACCGAATAATCGCGCGGAACTCGCAAGTTTGTTTGATATAAATAGCGAAGCAGTCCTAAAGCAATATTATCGCTACTTGCAAACACAGCCGTTGCACCAAGATGTGCCAACGCATGAGAGGCATTGTATGCATCTTCGATATAATATCTGCTTGGCAAAATCAAAGAATCATCAAAAGCAACACCATATTCTTGCAGCGCGCGCTTATAGCCATTAAGGCGCCTTTGACCCGTTAGGGAATCTGCGTTAATAAGCGCTGCAATGCGGCGGTGATTATGAGCAAGTAAGTAATGCGTGGCAAGATAGCCGCCTAATTCATTATTGAAGTACACCTTATCGCACGCAAGACCAGCAATAGTACGGTCAACCATAACGTAAGGAACGCTTAAGTGCAGAAGCGTTTGCTTGAACTCTTCGGTAGCAGATAGTTCATCAGAAGAAATAATAAAAATGCCATCTACGCCGCGCTGAATCAAAAGCGAAACAAGCTCGCTATCATGCGTGGAACTTTCATCTGAATTGGTGATAAACAAGGCATAACCATTTTCGCGACACTTAAGTTCAAGATGTTTAGCAAACGACGAGAAAAATCGGCTCTCAATATTAGGAACAATAAGACCCAAGGTGTGCGAGTGTTGAGTAACCAAACTCCGTGCAATTTGATTGGGTTGGTAGTGATTTTGGCGCGCAATGTCTAAAATAAGACGACGTTTTTCATCGCTTACCCGAACATCGCGGCCGTTAAGGAGCAGCGAAACCACCGTAATAGAAACGCCTGCTTGCTCGGCAATATCTTTAAGACGCAATTTCTTTGCCATAGAGTTCCCACATTCTTGGTATGCCTACCTGTTGACTTTCATGCAGTCAATTAACTCGTTTGTATAGTATAGCTGTTATAGGATAGCTTGTATATCGTCTGGGATAACACCTATACGCTATACAATACGAATTGAGTGGTCAGTATGGATAAAGATTTAGTTTGCGTTGATTCCAAAACTTAGCCGAACACGTAGCCTAACATTACAGGGCGGCGCGGACAAAAAGCAGGATGGTTTGGCACTTGGCACACATCGAGTATGTAGCACAAGAAATAGAAATTTCATCTGTTTATCGCTTGACAACGTATACCGTTCGTATCATAGTCGTATTAAAAGGAGCTGATACTATGGCAACAAGTCCTACTCAAATTCGTATTGATAGTACTGTCAAAAAAGACGCAAATGAACTGTTTAGCGAACTCGGCATCGATATGTCAAGTGCTGTAAACATTTTCTTGCGCCAGTGCATTTTGCGTGGCGGCCTTCCATTTAAAGTAGAAGTCCCAAAGTATAATGCCGAAACACTGGCTGCTATGCAAGAAGCACGCGATATCATGTCAGGTAAAATTCAGGCAACATCCTATAGCACCACAGATGAGCTTTTGAAAGCTCTCAATGCGGAGGATTAGGGCATATGCTTAAACTTCAAGCAACTTCTAAGTTTCGCAAGGACTACAAGCGGATTAAAAAGCGAGGCCTTGATATATCTTCACTTCAAGAGGTGCTTGACAAACTCTGTGCTGGGGAAACACTAGACCTAAAACACAAAGACCACGCTCTTGCTGGATCTTACCAAGGGTTTAGAGAATGTCACATTCAGCCAGACTGGCTTTTAATCTACGTTGTTAGCGAAGACGAGCTTATTCTTGTTGCTTCCCGTACGGGTAGCCATGCAGACCTGTTTAACATGTAAATGACCATCTAACTTGAGGTGGTCATTTTTGTTATGCCAGCGATCTCCACGCTTAGCATGAATTTTAGAGTGACAAGATTTGCATAGAGAAATAAGATTATTCCTCTCATGCGTTCCGCCTTCAGCAATCGGTTTAATATGATGAACCTGCTCAACAGAAACAAGCACACGGTTCTTAAAGCAAAGCTCGCAGAAAGGATGCTCTTTCACATAAGAATCCCGCACTTTCTGCCATGCTCTGCCGTAACGCTTGTGAGCATTATAAGGACGCTCGTATTTTTCGTAGCGTCTGCTCTCTTGTTTTAAGTGTTCCTCACAAAACCTGCCATCAGTTAGGTTCGGACAGCCTTGATAAGAACACGGTCTTTTAGGTTTTCTTGGCAAGACTTATCCTCCTTTCAGCAAGCTTGCGCGTATTATATAATTAGTAGGACAAAACAGTTCATGGAGTAGATGTAATGAAAAAATGTAAAACCGTAGCAAATATCCTTTGGGCATTAGGTGTTTTCTCATTACTTTTAGTGATTTTAGAAGAAAGTAACATTACGCATTTTCTTCCCATATACTTAGTCCATAAGCCTACAACTACAGAGCAAATTAACCTATCCAATACGCTAACGCTATCCATTTGCTGTATAGGCTATCTTCTTTTAGGCATATCACTAGTTCTTAAAATCGTTACCGCTACATCAACAAAGAAACTGCCTCAAACTAACAAGCCAATATATATAAAGATCATACTTATCTCATTAAAAGTAGTAGCAGTCATTTTCACACTGCTCATAATTGCCTTCTCCTTATTATTTGCTTTCTTTTCCTTCCTAATTTTAGTTGTTGATTTTAATACTCCGCAATAAGTAACTCGAAATAAGAAGGAGTTCACAGCATTAAAATGCTATGAACCCTTTTTGTCCTATAGCTCTAAAAAGGGCGACTCACCGCCGCCCTCATCGTTAATATTCTGTGCTCAATAGAAAATCTGCAATGTGCATACTCTTGATGCCTTGGTAATTGCCTCCGGCAAATTCATCGGTTCTCAAAACATACTTCGGATAGTTATCCCGGATTTCCAGCAGTCGTTCATATTCACGCTTTTCTGTTTTTTTGGATTTGATCTCCTGTGTTACCTGTACATACAACCGGTCATTCTGCTTCTTCGCCACAAAATCGACTTCACCATCCGGTGTTTTCCCAATCGTCACGGTATATCCTCGTCTGCAAAGCTCCAGATACACCACATTTTCCAGACTGGATGCGACGCTGTCCGGTGTATAGCCCAGCACGCTGTAACGCAAAGCGGTATCAGCAAGATAAAACTTCTCCTGCGTTTTCAGAATCTCCTTTCCGCGCAGGTCGTAGCGAGAGCAACGATGAAGAAGATACGCTTTCTCCAACTTTTCCAGATAGCTGTACACCGTTTCATTGTCGATAGAACGATGCTCCGATTTCAGATAATCCGAAATTGATTTTGCTGAGAAAGAATTTCCCACATTCGCAAATGTGTACCGAACCACCCTTTCCAGCTGGTCGATTTTACGAATCTGATTTCTCTTTACGATATCCGAAAAAATCGTGGAATTATAGATGTCCCGGACAATCGTATAAACCTCATCCTGTGAATACTCTTGCAGGTGTGTTGCAGGGAAGCCACCCAAGCGGATATAGTCCGCCAATTCAGCATGGATATCCTTTACCTGTGTATACTGCTTTTTGAATTCCAGATATTCCTGAAACGAAAGCGTATAGATACGGAAGGAAACATATCGTCCGGTCAGGTAAGTCGCAATTTCTGAAGACATCATTCTAGAATTGGAGCCTGTCACATAAAGGTCAACATCATAATCCGTTGCCAGGGAGTTTACTACTTTCTCCCAGCCTTCAATCTCCTGAATCTCATCCAGAAAGAGATACGTTCTCCCAGTTGGATTTAGCTTTTCTTTGACAGCCTTGAACATCTCCTTCGCTGTCATATCCTCATAATCCATGGAATCGAAACGCATACTGACAATTCGCTCAGACGGAATGCCATACTCCTGTTGCAGCTTCTCCATAATCATTTTAAGAACTGTGGATTTTCCGCAGCGGCGAACACCCGTCAACACTTTTACAAAAGGTGTGTCGGTGTATGCCACAATCTTATTGACGTAGAGCGGTCTGTTTATCATAAGAACCACCTCCATGGTGTTATGATACCGCAAGCGCATAAAAAATCAATAGGTTTTGCGATTATAAACCGCAGCTTCTATTGATTTCTACTGACTTTTTCGAATTGTGCCGAATGCCGTTTCCTTTCAGTTTCAGAGTGCTTCAGTTTAACCAAAAAGTCCAGAAAGCAGCGGCACCAAAGCCGTGCCGATCAGTGCCACGTATCGCCGCTGCGACAATAACAACAAATGGCAGCTACGGCTGGGTAGATGAGAAAAAGTATCGGTACTAGCCCCATCATATGTTTAGTACTTAGCCCCGTTCAAGATGTCCACTCCCAGAATCATGGAATTAATAAAATAAGTTTAGATCATCTAACTGTCAAGCTATTTGCCAGGCTTGTTTGCCAGGCTTGTGGGAAACAGTTATACGTCAGAAATGATAATGTCCCGAAATGGTAGAATCATGCTACTGCCTTAGCTAAACGTGGGCACGCTTCAAAAACATGCGCAATTCTGGTACACGCGCCGCAAACGCGCCGCCAAAACACACCACCAATGCTGCAATACCACTAAGACAAATATAGGCAAATAGCTGCGCTAAACTAAGAGAAACGCCTGCGTCAAAAAAAAGAGCGCATGCATGTGCAAAGCAAAAAGAACACCATACGCTGCAGGAGAAATTTTTCTAACTCTATGATACACATTTGTGCGCACAATAGAAATATACTTGAGAATCACCCCCGCGCATGCGGGAATTACCTCGGCAAATAACGGCATTGCAACCTTACAGCGCGAACACCCCCGCGCATGCGGGAATTACCTTCGCGCAAGCACTCGGGCTCGCTTTTTTCGTGGATCACCCCAGTACATGCGGAAATCACGCATAGATACCCTTATATTATGCATCTTTTCAGCGTAAAGATCACTTTTGTACTCACTTTACTATAACACTTGTTCCCTGCCCAAAAGCCCATTCGCCCTTTCCATATCCAGAACATAATCACAAGTAACATTTAAAAATTCAAAATCATGCGAAGCGATAAAAATTATTCGCTGTTCATTTCTCAACCCTCTGATGCAGTCAGAAACGGCGAGCATATTTTTGTAATCCATGCCGCTTGTCGGCTCGTCGAAAAACATAAAATCAGCCTCATCGATAATGCCAACTGCAACCGCCACCCGCTGCTTTTGACCGCCGGATAAGCTCATCGGATGCACCGTCTTATATGGCAACAAGTTCAGACTGCTCAGCACAGAATCGATTTCTGTCTCAGGTACGCGGGTATTTTTTAGCCGCAGTTCTGTTTCCACTGCCTCGGTAAACAATTGCGCATTGACATCCTGCATAACCAGATAAGAGCGGCGCAGTCTGGCCCGCTTGTTCAAAATCTGCCCTGCGTAATATACAGATTCCCGCGATTTTTTAAGCACCCCGATCAGAGCTTTCAAAAACGTTGTTTTGCCAGAGCCATTACGGCCGATAATGCCGTAAATACAATTATTTTTAAAATACAGATCTTCAAGCTCCAGCCCTGAAGTCGGAGTGAAGGCAATATTCATTTCTTTAATATATAGTTCGCCAGTTGCGGGGCAAGGCTGCAGCTTAATACTTTCCGGTTTTTTGTCGCGTAGCCCAGCCGCATGCAAGTCGTTTGAAGCAAGGCGGCTAAACTCCTCTTTAGTGTAGATTTTGGCAATCTCTCCCCCCTTAAGAAGGACTAAACGGTCGAAAAGTCCGTTCAAATAATAAAGACGATGTTCGGCAATTACTAACGCGATTTTTTCCGCGCGAAGGGTCTCGAGCATTTGCCGGAGCACGTCGATATATCGGTGATCCAAGTTGGAGGTTGGCTCATCAAGCAAAATGAATTTACAGCCAGAGATATAAGCGCTGGCCAGACACAGAACCTGTTTTTCCCCGCCGGATAGTTCAAAAATGCTGCGGTTGAGCAAAGCCTTAATCGGGAAAAGCTTGAGCAATTTGTCAAGACGGCGATCCATTTCTGCCCGCTCCAAGCCGATATTTTCCAAAAAGAACAGCAGCTCCTGGGTAGTATTAACATTAAAGAAATGGGTCTTAGGATTTTGAAAAACGCAGGCCACCAGCTCAGAAATTTGATACGTCTCCAGGGTTCCTACATCAGCGTCGTCAACGGTCACACAGCCTTTTGTCCTCGTGTTGGCGTATTTCTCGCCCAAACCGTTAATGGCATTTAAAAGTGTCGATTTACCGCTCCCACTTTCACCGGTCAGCACGACGCACTCCCCGTCCTCAATTTGTAAATTAAGGTGTTTCAGCACCGGCGTGTCACTGTAGGAAACGGTTAAGTCTTCAATTTTGATCATAGAAGCACGCCTCCCGCAAGCAGAAGCAGGGCCAAGGCGGGATAGATAAAATCGATCAGCCGGAACTTAATTGCAAAATACCTAGTTTTTTTGCCCGGAGCCTCGATGGCTTTGCACTCTGCTGCTTTTGCAATATCATCGGCGATATTCGTCGACAAAATCAACAACGGAACGAAAACATATTCAGCATATTTCAGAAAATTTTTCCGAGAAACGCCCCTTATTTTCATCGCCATTTTTATGTTGGCCTTTTCTTCCTGGAAAGATGGGAAAAAGCGGAACATGACTGCTAGTGGAATTGACACCTGCTGAGGAATTTTTAACAAACCCAAAGAGCTGATAATCGAGCTCACATCTGATGTTTTAATCAGAAGATTCCCGGCCAAATAAGGCAAAAAGAACATGCGGACGAGCAAGGCCAGACCAAGGCTCATTTTTAGCAGGGCGGGCAGCTTTTCCAAGTCGGGAAAGCTCGGCACAAGTGTCAGTACCGTATATATGAAAAAAACCTTTATGGCGTACATGCGATACCCGTTGATAAAGAAAAGCAAGCTCAAAAAAGCCGCCAGCAAAATCTCGGTATGAACCACATGAAAGACAGTGAAGCTCATGAGGATCAACACGAGAAATTTGCTGATAGGGTTAGGGTTAAGGGCTGATTCCCGATAAACGAACATTAGATAAGACCTGCCCGAATAAAGTGCTTTTTAAGAATTTTTTTGCCCAATAAAGCTCCTATCAGGCCACCGACAAAGGCGCCAAGAAAGACGAGAGCCAAGTTCGGATAGGTTATCAATTCTGCCAAGGCTGGCCCATAACTATCGCCCATCATTTTACACATTTGAAGATATTTTTCACGCGCCAAGACCATTTGACTTAGGCTACCGCCGATCCACATGGAAAAAACGGCGTAAGATAACATGTTGTATTTTAGGCTGCGGTAGTTTCCCAATTTGCGGATCAGTTCCGCGATCACAAGTATTATCGCCGCTACGACAATAACAACATACGTGTGCCCCCCAAGCAGCATAATTACGGGCATAATGAGGCCAAAAATAGCCAAAGCCATTGGTTTCGGCACTTTGGCCATGAAAAGGAGCACTAAGGGACCGCAGATAATGGCAGCTACGGCAGGGTAGATGAGAAAGAGTATCGGTACTACCCCCATCATACCGACAGCAAACATCATGACAAGGTATATGACAGCATATACCCCGATCAGGACGAGATCTTTTAATTCCAGCTTATTGCTGATTTTTTGATTATTCATAATTCCTCCTATTACATATTTTTTCGAGTGCTAACGTTTAGTACACAAAATCTTCCGCAGCCTTCGTTTTTTCAATAAGTCGGGCATAGCTTGGGGACGTTTTTAAAAGTTCATGATGGCGACCGATTTGCTCTACCCTTCCGTTATGCAAAACCACAATCTCATCCGCATTTTCAATGGACTTCATGCGGTGGGAAATAATGATTACCGTCTTTTCGGCAATCAATTTATTCAATGAGCACTGAATCTTTCTTTCGTTGTCCACATCCAAACTTGAAGCGATTTCGTCGAGGATCAGAATGGGCGCATCCTTTAAAAAGGCCCTAGCAATGGATATTCTTTGCCTTTCTCCGCCGGAAAGCTGTTCACCGTTTTCGCCAATGGTCGTGGCAAATCCGTCCTTCAGCTCATTGATAAAGTCGCAGTTGGCGAGGCGAGCCGCTTCCTTAACCTCTTCATCCGTGGCGGTTTGTCGACCGATGCGGATGTTTTCCATAATCGTGGTATTGAACAGTTTTACATCCTGAAAAACGATTGATATATTGCGATAAAGACTTTCGGTCGATACTTGCTTTATGTTTTCCCCACCGATCAAAACCTCACCCTTATCAAAATCATACAAGCGTGAAATAAGGCGCAGCAGCGTCGTTTTTCCGCAGCCGGACTCACCAACCAGAGCCGTCACCTTGCCTTGCGGTGCCGAGAAACTTACCCCGTCCAAGACTTTCTTCCGTCCATCGTAGGAAAAATCCAAATTTTTCACATCAATGTCGAACCGCGAAAATTGTGTATCCCGGCCGGGCATCACCTTAGCTTGGCGAATTTCATTGATCCGTTTGACTGCTGAATCGACATAATATATTTCCATGAAAAATTCCATATTCGCATCGACAACATCCTTTATTTTTATTGTGGCTAAAAGGTAGCCAAGCAGGTACAACAAAGAAATTTCCCCGCGCTGTAAAAGAAGCACGCCGACAAGAATAGTCAGAGCCAAAGAAAAGTAAGAAAATATCCTTGAAAACAACATTATCAGTCCATTACCACTTTCCGTTTGCCATCGAATCTTCTCTGAATCATCCAGACGGGTATAGAGCTTAGCCTTGATTTTTTCCGATATGTTGAAAGCCGTTATTTCTTTTGCTAGCTCGATACGCTCCTGAAAGGCCTCGGAATTGCGTCGCAGGCGGACATAGAACTTATCAAACAAACGTTTTGAGGTGTTTTTGGCCAATAGAATCAGCAAAAATGACAGCAAAGTCGGACCTACGGCTGCCAACGTCATCTTCCAGCTTCCCAGCAGCATCAAAATCGTCATCAACGGCATAAAAAAGGCAAAGCCGATGGCAGCTGGCACCGCATGGCTGCAAGCATGCTCGATACTCGCCACATCAGCCATGATACTCTGCGACAGATCGGACAAATCATGGGTATAGAAGTAGGACATCTCCAATTCGGATAATTTCTTCGCTATACCTATCCGTAAATTGGCTGACTCTTTATAGGTTTCGTTATATTGCAAGTCGTACTCCCGGTTCAAAAGAAAGAACATGACAACCAAGGTCAGAACCGCAGCACAAAGATAGAAACCAGTTGATCTAACATGATGCAAAAGCAGTTGATCCAGCCAAAGCATGAGTATAAATGCCGGGAAAAGGTTAATAACAAAAACAAAGAAGCTGGCTATCCCGGCTTTAAGAACCCCTTTTGCGCCTTGATCTGTAAGGGCAAAATTACGCATGAGAAATTGTTTCATCACTGACCCTCCATTCATTCGCCGCAGTATACATATTGTAAAGTTGCTTATATTTCCCTTCGCGTGCCATTAATTCGTCATGTGACCCTCTTCCGGCAATTTTGCCGTCTTCGACCAGTAAAATCTCGTCTACGCCTTTGATGGCAGACAGACGATGTGCAATCATAACCACCGTTTTGCCGTGCATCAAATGCTTAAAGGCCTTTTGCAACTCATGTTCATTATCCGGATCTACCGAGGCCGAAGCCTCATCCATAATGACAATCGGTGAATCTTTCAAAATTGCTCTGGCAATCGCCACCCGTTGCGCCTCACCGCCGGAAAGCCGAATCCCGTCGCTGCCGACGCGGGTTTGTTCATGCTGTTCCAAACTAGCCAAAAGGCTGTCCAGTCCAGCCAATGACATGGCCCGCATGATTTCATCGTGTGTAGCATTTTCCCGCGCCATGGCGACATTATTATAAATAGTGTCGCTGAATAGCTTACTGTCTTGGAAAACAAAGGAAATTTCCCTGATTAAAGCTTCCTGTGTGTATTCTTCTACTCTTTTGCCGCCAATCAAAATTTCGCCATCTTTAATGTTGTAGTAGGCACAAATAAGCTTAGCGATAGTCGATTTACCGGAACCGGAAGCCCCAACCAAGGCATAAATTTTGCCTTGATCCAGTTTGAACGAAAGATTTTCCAGAACATTTTTGTCGGCATAAGCAAAGGTTACATTTTTAAATTCAATGGAATGGTCGGCAAAAGTCGTAACGTGCCCGAATGAAATTTCATCTTCGGCCATTTGCGCGTACAATTTTTCCAGGGTGTCGACGGCATAATTCCCCTGAAACATATCCATATTTACGTACATAACCTGCATCATGGCGGCGAACATCAGGCCGGACAAGAACAAGGTCATCACCAAATCCAGTGCAAGAAGCCGTGGGTCACCCAAGGCCGATAGACAAAAAACCGTCGGAATGGTCAATATGGCCAACAACCCGAAAAATATGCACTGATAAATCACATACGGCTTTTTGCATTTCTGCGAATATTTGTAAGCGTAGTCCGAGTATTCGTGTACCAGCTTAAAAAGTTTTTTCATTGAACTGACTGAAACGCCGAAAATTTTAATAACAGAAATGCCGCGGATGTATTCTACCGTTTCCCCGGATAATTTATCCAACGCTTCCTGATAAACTTTCATGAAATCGCTGCCGCCCATCATCGACATTAAAATTGCAACCGCCACCAGCGTCAAAACGAGGATACACACTCCCACACGCACGTTGATGCTAAAACCTAAAGCAAGTATAATGACAGGCGTTAACATAGCTTTGGTATTGTCCGGTATCATATGGGCCACAATTTTGTGTGTCAAAGCGGTGTTGTCATCAATAACTTTGCGAACCGTACCCGACGGGTGAGTGTCGAAAAAACGGAAACCAGCCTTACTCAGACCCTCTACCCCACGTTTCTTGAGATTGGTTTCCAAGCGAAATCCGACACGGTGGGCCAACAAAATGGCAAAGAAGTATAGTATGTTTCCAGCTAGAATAAATGCCGCAATCTTGACGGCAAACGTTGCTGCCGCAGCCATATTCGCTTCGAGTACCAATTCCCTGAGGAAGCCGTAAATTAAATAGTACCCGTAATTAATCAGTAAACAGGATAAGACCGATCCCAAAATAGCTATGTATACCAACGGCATCATCGCCGGCACATAAGCCAATAATTTTTTATAGACTTTCATATTGCCTCCTCTGTTCTTGCCCGTTATTACTCTTTTATGTTCAATGCTTTTTCTTCGACCTCTGACCTCGGCCGTTCTAAATCTCGGCAATTCTGAGTATCGACCGTTGTAAGTCCAGACAGTTATCCTACTGCAGCAGAATCATTCGAAACATAGTTCTAATCAAGTCATGATGTTCATGTACCGTTTTAGACCCGCTCAAGATGTTCACTCCCAGAATCATGGAATTAATAAAAAAGCCGAGGAATTCCGTCCGTTCCGCTGGTACTTTGAGTTCAGGCAGATTAACATCCATTGCCGCAAATGAATCTATGGTTATACGCTCCAATTGCCCATAAATTTCCTCCAGTTTGGCATTCCTTTTTTTGGCCAACAGGAATTCGACGTAAACACTTGACAAGATAGTGGTGTCGCTTACTTTCTTAGTAAGTTCTTCGGCAATAAAATCAGTTTCCGCTGTCTTGCCCAGAGGTAACGAGCTTTTTATCACAGTGTTACGATAAGCGATACCGTCGAGCATCATGTCGTAGATAACATCAGTCGTACTTTTGTAATAATGGTAAAAACCGCCCTTAGATAAGCCGCTTTCGCGGATCAAATCTTCCATAGTTGTATGCGCGAAGCCTTTGGCCACAAAAACTCGCGCGGCTGCTTCTTTGATAGATTTTTTTCTTTCTTCGGCTGATAATCTCTTATTCCTGCCCATAAACCCTCACTACCGACTGTTGCGTCTATAAGAGGATTATAAGTTAGCTTATTCTAACTGTCAAGGTGTTTGCCAGGCTTGTGGGAAACAGTTATACGTCAGAAATGATAATGTCTTGGTATAACACAAATGAAAAGTCCCGATATGGTAGAATCATTATTCCTGAATTTACTTTATCGGAGGACTTCCTTATCACAAAGGTAATATCATCAATGAACTAACAAAAGAAATAGTCTTTACATGTCAATTCTTAAAAGCACACACCCCCTAAATCAAAAACACACACTCTTGTCTAAATAGCACACACCCCTAAAACCAAAAAAGACACCCCATAAAAAGAAAAAATCCAGCGTCAATTCACGCTGGATTTTCATTCACGTTTTTCTGTTTCGTCAGCCTACAATAAACCCTTATTTACAGTGTTCTTCTAAGCAACAACCGCCAAACTTCGTATCATTTCCTGTAGATACATCTCGGACAGCCTTGATTGATAAGAACATGGTCTTTTAGGTTTTCTTGGCAAGACTTATCCTCCCTTTCCAAGTAAGATAAATTAACGTAAAATGAGTGAAAAATAGTCTGTCTATGACAGTAGTCATCTGCTTTGCTATATAAATTTAAGGAGGTTGTAATGAAGAAATCTATGTATCAAGCTATACGATTATTCCTTTTTTCATTATTACTCCCTCTTTTAGGACTAATCCTTAACTCACTTAGATTGTTTAATCCAGAAATTGTTTATGACTCACCTGTTTTATTTATCGGTATAGCTCACGTATTTGGTTTAACAACACTTGTCCTTTACTCAATCATCGTCAATCAAAAAACACTCGAAAACTTAGGAGTTTGTAAACCCATTGCCATAGCGCTTATCGCACCAGCCATTGATTTATTGATATTACAAGAGTCTCCTCAACAATTGGGTAGTAGCTGGATTTACTTATACATTACG
>NZ_CFRCNA010000010.1:0-47776 GCF_986145555.1 Fannyhessea sp. | reverse complement strand
TTACACCTCATAGATGAGATTGCTATACTGTTTACTCCCAGTGACCTTGTTCGGGGCGTATGTGCCATTTTTGATAGAAGAAATGTATCGAAGCCTACATACAAACTATACTATGTAAAGAGTGCCTCTGACATATTGCCAGAAACAACTTGAATAAGACATATGAGACTGTTTTTTTAGACAAGCAAAACTGCTTATTATTTTCCTCCATCGTTTTCTTCTTGCAAAGAATATCTAAACTTACAATATTCCCAGACTTTTGACGAGGCATGGAGCAATTCCGTGTATATGCTACTTTTCCGAAAAAGCTTCTGTTGACGCATTTCTTAAAGAAAGTAGCAACAAAACAAGTCCAGCACCCACGAGCACATGAGATATACCAGCAAAGCCCGTCAAGACTACCGATAGTTGCTGCGAAATGGTACATCTTGTAACCTGAATTATGCCTCGCATAGTCATAGATAACGCCAAGCTCGGCAAGCCAAAATTATACACATACAAAAAAATGCGAAACGTTTTGTTTTTCTCCAACGCCTGCGTACGGGTAAATAATGCCAAAAGTAAAAATACAAACATTCCTAAAATAAAAAGGTGCGAATGCACTTTACCTAAGCTTGTCACGCCACTAAAATCACAGTATTTGGTAAACTCACGATAAAAAACACCACTAGCTGCAGCTGCTCCTGCATAACATAAAGTCAAATTAAAATATTTTCTGTTCATAATAAAGCTTCCTTTCTCTCCTTTTTCCAAGCCTGATAAGCAATTTGGATCATCCACAAATATGCACAAGTTTTTGGAACCATCAAAATTCCGATTGCAGGAAACGTCTCAGAAGCAACAACTACTGGCAGATAAAAAGCAAAACTGAGCGCGATTGTCACCCAAAGATAACGAAAATCAGCATCTTTTTTCTGATAAGCACAACGGTAAAACAGGACAAGCAACAACAAACCTAGCAGAGTAAAAGGAATATTTCGATAAATTCCCCACATTAAAGGAGGTTGTGAACTTAGCCACTCGTTTTGAGGTAAAAGCACTAATAATCCTCGCAACGCTACCAAGAACCACACCAAAAACGTTAGACCCTTCTGCTGCTTAATCTGATACCGTTCACGCCAAACGTAGTAAAGCAGAAGATAGAATAGTGTCATGGTCAATGATGTGATCAATTTTCCAATACCCAAGGCAAATGGATAAGCTGCTGTACCTAAAGTATTCAAGGCAATTATCCTTGGCACCAAGTGAAAAGTATCTCCTATACCCAAAACCAATGCCATAATCCCAAACAAACGAAATTGTTTGATATCACCAGCTGATGTAACTAACTTAAAACCTGCACAGATTACTACCACCAAATAGGTGGTATCAAAAATCGTTTCAAAAACAGCTTGCATTGTTCCTCCTTATAATATGAACATTGTTCAGTTTGGTGCAAAATAAAATTTTCTCCGCATATCCAAAAGGGAAAGCGAGAAAATTCTTATTTGCAATAAATAATTCGTCTAATTATCTCGATCAAAACCGTATAATTAAAATCTTTCTGCAGCATCAGAGACATCATATGCATAATAATAAAATCAACAAATTCATCTTCTGTAAAGACATCACTGAATACGTCAGGTTGTACCGCCTGATCCTTTTGCAAAACCTGCAGCATATTTGTTTTCATCTTCGCCAAATAGTTTTGCATCGTCGTTTGTCCCTTTGCCTGACCTCGCGTAGAAAAACTAAGCGAATGGACCGTAAAGAAATTGGGGTATTTCAGGATTCCCCGCTTAAGATGCTCAAAGAAATTCGTAATATAGCGATCAAAAGGTAAAGCCGCATGAGTTAATTTTTCACTGTTAAAAATATCATCCCAAACACTCTCGACAGTTGCCAATAGAAGTTCATCTTTAGAAGGAAAATAATAATACAGCGAGCCTAATGCCACATGACAAAGCTGCGCTACTTTCCTCATATTGACAGCAGCCAAACCAGACGTGGCAACAAGTTGACGACAAGCAGTAAGTATCTCTTCTCTTGAAGTTACAACTGTATTCATTTTCACCTCCCTACGTATGTATAATCTTCGTTTCTGTCTGCTACAAACAGAACACCTACGACTGGTGGATGCTAGCACGCGCGCTTGCGACAGAAAAGAGATGTGGATATTGATCACTTCTACACATGCTGAACATTGTTCAGTTTGCATAGTTAGCATTGTAGGATCCCTGCAGCTCGCTGTCAATCCTATTTCAGAAACTTGTGATTGCGCTATCAAAATAAGGTCAACGTAATAAAAACGGTGGTTAATTACACACGTAAGTCGAACGCTACCTAAAACAACTACGTCTCTGAAAAATGCGTGACAACTACCGATATGTGCTCTTAAACCCTTTCATCATGTATAATTACAAGCATGTAAAAAACGTGCAGCAGGCATAATCAGCCATATGCATAACCTTAAAAACGCTTATATCAACATGTAAAAGGACACCATGGAAGTTTATCTTGACTACGCAGCAGCAACCCCTATGGATAAAGAGGTTTACGAGGCACAACTCCCCTACTTTACCCAGAAGTTTTACAATCCTTCGGCTTCTTATTGTGTAGCCCAAAAAATTCGGCAAGATCTTAATAATGCAAAGACGCATATTGCACAAACACTTGGTACAAAAAGCGCATCAATAGTTATGACGGCAGGCGCAACAGAGGCAAATAATCTTGCTTTAGCATGTGTAACTGGCCCCGTGATCTCTGATTCGCTTGAGCACGATAGTATCTTGGCATGTGTTAATCAACGCGAGCATACGCTGCTGCGCCCCACAAAAGAGGGTTTTATTACACCTGAGAACCTCCAACAAGCTCTTACATCACAGACACAACTGGTTTCTATAGAATATGCAAATGGCGAAATCGGGGTAATACAGCCGCTACGAGAACTTGCTAAAGTTATCGAACAAGAACGTTACCGCAGGCTTGTTCATCATGAAACAACCCCTTTGTTTTTTCACGCGGATGCATCTCAAGCAGCTCTTACCTGCTCGGTTAATGTGTCATCATTAGGCGTAGACCTTATGACCTTATCGGCGGCTAAAATTTATGGACCAAAACAGGTTGGGCTTTTGTACGTATCGCCAAACGTTGCGCTCAAACCACAGATTTTAGGTGGCGGACAAGAAGGCGGCATGCGTTCTGGTACCGAAAATGTTGCAGGTACCATAGCATTTGCCAAAGCTTTAGAGCTCGCTCAACAATATCGAACAAGTTCAGGACTTCAAGAACTTAAGCGCAATAGAAATTTTATGCAAAAACAATTAACTCGTTTATTCAAATGCGCGGTAATTTCGGGCCCTCGCAACGATCGACATCGCTTACCAGGGTTGTTACACATATCATTTCCCTATCTAGAAGCACGCCGCCTTATTATTTTATTGGAAAATATGGGTGTCTACGTTGCAACAGGTTCTGCATGTGCAGCTAGCAAGATGAAAATTTCCCATGTACTCAAAGCACTTGGAATACCAGAATATATAGCACAGGGATCCTTGCGAATTACCCTTGGCAAGCACACGACTCAAGAAGAAATAACCTATGCAATTTCTAGTATAGAAAAGGCAGTTAACACTGAAATGCAGCGCCTTAACCTTACTGACAAAATCATATGCGAGAGAATGAATAATGAATCTGTCACATCACTTCATACCAATGCGTAAAGCACGAGCAGTTTTCAACGCATATGTTTAAACATATATGTTACAAGCAACATTTACATCAAACGCCTAGAACGGATGAACTTATGACAACAAATACACCACACGAGACAGGCACGCCCCTTAATACGCCTTCCCCGCTAAAACCTGAAGCAGATTTAGACACCCTGCTCAATACCGTAATTACCTCGGCTCAAGAAATGCCTGTACGTCCTGCCTACGCTCCTTTCGGCGCGCGTGTATATCTTGGTATGAGCGGTGGCGTAGATTCGGCATTATCTGCTGCCTTGCTCCAAGAATGGGGATATGACGTTAAAGCGATCTACATGCGCAACTGGTCGCGTGATTTACCAGGTTTTAAGTGCACATGGGCAGATGATCTAGCGGACGCAGAGCGACTTGCCGTTAAATTAGGTCTTACCCTAGAAGTGTGGGATTGCGAAAAAGAGTACAAAGAAACAGTTGTTGACTACCTCATAAATGCATATCAGCACGGATTTACACCAAACCCTGATGTGATGTGCAATCAAACGGTAAAGTTTGGTACCTTTGCAACGCGCGCCTTTGAGCACGGAGCAGATTTTATTGCAACGGGACATTATGCGCGCGTCTATACCGATAGACACAGCCACGTGCATTTGTTACGAGCAGCAGACGAACATAAAGATCAGACGTATTTTCTTTGGCGCGTAAATCCTTCTTTGCTTGAAAAAACTATCTTCCCTATCGGATCAATTGCGTCTAAAGAAATTGTTCGCCAGATGTGTGCTACACGCGGCTTAGGTATAGAATCAAAACCAGACTCGGACGGCATTTGTTTTATTGGTGAGGTAGGTATTCGCACCTTTTTACTTGATACACTCTCCAAACGTGCAGGTGACATTATTGAATGGGAAACTGGTAATGTTTTAGGTCATCATGACGGAGCATTTCTGTACACCATTGGCCAGCGCAAAGGCTTAAATTTGGGTGGAGGTCCTGCACGCTATGTTGTTGGTACCGATACCGAAAGAAATCGTGTATATGTTACTGCCAATACCAAATGTCCTGATTTATGGTGCCAAACCATGGTATTAGACGATGTATATCTTCTTAATGAATCAATCGACGAACACGCCTTATATCAAGTCCGTCTTCGTCATACCGGAAAGCTTCAAGATGTGCACGTAAAACTAATACATGATCATAAAATAGAGCTACATTTTGAAAGTGCTGTGCCAAAAATTGCTGCAGGACAAAGTGCTGTTATCTATCAAGGAAAAATTTGTGTAGGTGGCGGCATAATTCAAAAGCAACCCCTGCATCTTTCGTGGTGTTAAAAGAACATGCGGTAAAATATAAGCCTATTGAGCATACAGCTCCAAGGTCTATGCAATATGAAAACACACGAAAGGAGGTAATCTTGCAGCAGCCCCACGTAGCTCGTCAAAGCAAAACAACTCGTGATGTAAAAAATCGTGCACCAAAAAACGTTTCGATACGTGTATCGGCATCATCAAGTGTAAGCGAGAACCAAGAACAAGCAGAACAGCAAAGTATGTCTCTTGTTCGTAAGAGCTTACTATTTTTATGCGCTGTTGGAGTAGTATATCTTCTTTATTTAGTGTTTTCAGGTCAGCTAGACGAATTTATTGAAGCACTTCAAGGCGTTAACACCGATTGGGTTATATATGCCATGCTCTGCTACGTAGTTTACTACATTTTAGGTGTAAGTGCGTATATTATAGCAGTTATAAAAGATCCGCATTGTCCCGTTGGAATACGTGATCTTATGAGCGTAGAAGCGTCGGGTATATTTTTCTACAACTTAACACCTAATGGCGCAGGAGGCCCTCCTTCACAAATTTTTAGACTGACGCGCGCAGGACTCTCAATTGCGCAAGCAGGAGCTCTTGAATATACACGTTTTATTATTTACGAAGCAGGCGAAGGTATATTTGCAGCCCTTATGATGCTGTTTAGAGGTCATTATTTCTTTGAAACCTATGGTGACGTATTTTACGTAGGCGCAGCACTTTTCCTCTTTAAAATTTTGCAGGTATTTGGACTACTTGCCATTTGTCTTTGGCCACAAAGTATCGCAAGAATTGGAAAATTTGCACTTAAGATGCTATCTCATATAGGGTATTTTAGAAAAACAAGCCAAGCATGGTCAGCAACTTTTGAAGCACAGATCACAGAATTTTCCCACGGTTTTAAATCTGCTGCAAAGAATATTCCAGAGATGCTCCTCACACTTCTTATCACGCTCTTTCAGCTGGGTTGTTTATACGCCTTGCCGTGGTTTGTTCTCAAAGCATTTGGCTTACCTGCAGATCTTCTCACATGCCTTGCCTGCGGTAGCATGCTCGAATTGCTCACCTCCGCTGTTCCGCTACCAGGTGGTACACTTGGTGCCGAAGGCGGTTTTGCATTCCTATTCATGCCAATGTTTGGGGTAAATACCGCTGCAGGTTATGTAGTATGGCGTATGGTCGAGTATTTCTTACCCGTTCTTGCAGCTGTTCCATTACTGGGACTACGCTCCACACACCAAGCAACCATACATGCACGATGGACTCACCTAGAAAAACGAGTTAAACGTCTGGCACAAAGAGGCATTAAAGAATATACATCGCCTCACAGCGATGGGGTAAGAATTGCCATACACAGCAAAACAAAATCTCAATTAAAAAAGAAATCAAGATTATAACATCAATAGTCTATAAGGTATTACGCCGATAAGCTCTATAAACAGCCATTACACCTCTAGGAGGCGTAAAAAAATATATACCTTAAATTATTACCTTACACATGGATTAAAAGGAAATGGTGGGCGTTAGAAGATTTGAACTTCTGACCTCTTCCGTGTCAGGGAAGCGCTCTCCCCCTGAGCTAAACGCCCACATCAAACAAAGCACATCTTAGGGTATACATAGGTACGTAACACAACCCCTAACAACAGTGCGTAAGCTACTATAAATGAAAACACGCGCACATGCAAGTAAGGACACGCCTTATGTGTCGATTTTCAAAAGAAACATACAAACCAAGATGAGTAAGCCTTAAAGGTTTGTCCGGACACAAACCCTTTGACCCTACTCTACCTTAGTAAACCATACCCATTGCCTCACGAACTTCTGCAAGCGTCTGCTCTGCTTTAGCACAAGCTCGTGCATTACCTTGATGTAAAACATCTTTAATATAAGACATATCCTGCTCAAGCTCACGACGCTTTGCACGAATTGGCTCAAAGTAAGAATTAACAGCATCAATAACTAATGATTTAAGCGCGCCTGAGCCTGCATTGCCAATCTCTTCGGCAATTTCTTGTGGATCACGATTAAGGCAAATACCTGCCGTGGTAAGCAATGCCGAAACACCTGGACGAGCTTCAGGATCAAAGGTAATCATACGCTCGGAGTCGGTCTTTGACTTTTTAATAAGTTTTGCAGTTTGTTGCTCATCCATACACAAAGAAATAGCATTACCATAGGATTTACTCATTTTGCGTCCATCTAAGCCCGGAAGCAGCGGCATAGACGTAAGTAAGCCGTTTACCTCGGGGAAAACATTACCGTAGCGCGCATTAAAACGATGGGCAATCTTATTGGTAGCTTCAATATGTGGAAGCTGATCGCGTCCAACTGGAACAATATTTCCTTTGCAAAAGAGAATATCGCAAGCCTGATGAACTGGATAGGTAAGCAACAAGCCCGTAAGTGCATGACCAGAGGCTTCTTGTTCGGCTTTAACGGTAGGATTGCGCTCCATTTCGGCTTCGGTAAGAAGCGACAAAAACGGAAGCATTAACTGATTTTCAGCAGGAATAGCCGAGTGCGTAAAAATCATAGTTTTATCTGGATCGATACCACAGGCAAGATAGTCAATAACCATGTTATAGACGTTATCAGCAATGTGCTCGGTAGTGTCGCGATCAGTAATAACTTGATAATCGGCAATTACAATATTGGTGTTAATACCCATATTTTGCAGACGAACACGCTCTTTGAGCGTCCCAAAGTAATGCCCCAGATGAAGCCTGCCCGTTGGTCTATCGCCAGTAAGCATAGTATATGATTGCGGATGAACAGCAAGATCTTGCTGAATAGCATTACTTGTTTCTAATGCTTTCTCATAACTTTTTTCGTTGGGCATCTTAACACCTCACAACTTTACCTGACCATAGCTTATGCTTACAGAACACGCGCGTGGCATCTTCAAAGAGATACAAAATAACCCGCCTCAATCAGACGGGTTTATGTTAGATCATTATATAAAATCTTGTTTGTAAATTACAAAACTATGCAGTACGAACGTGTACAAAATGTTTTGCACCTTTTACAAACTCAACTTTTCCGTCTGCTAATGCAAACAATGTATCGTCTTTACCGCGACCAACATTCTCACCAGGAGTAATGTGTGTACCACGTTGACGAACAATAATCTGACCAGCTTTAATGTCTTGGCCACCAAAAACCTTGGTACCAAGGCGCTGTGCGTTGGAATCACGACCATTACGGGATGAACCCAAACCTTTTTTATGTGCCATAACTAACCTACCTTATACGTTCAATCAACTTAATCTTGCAACCCATAAGCCTTAAGCTTCGGTACTGTCTGCCTTTTTAGCAGCGGCAGAACGAGTAGTTGGTAAGCTTGACACAACAAGCTTAGTAAGGTTTTGACGATGTCCCTTTGTGCGGTGATAACGTTTACGTTTCTTGAGCTTAAACACAATGACCTTTTTGTCTTTGTATTGCTCGAGTACCTCACAGGTAACTTTTTTCTTTGATAATGTAGCGGCATCACAAATGGTTTTTTTACCATCATTGAGCATAAGAACGTCAAGCTTAACCTTGTCGCCAGGTTGCGCGTCGAGCTTCTCAACACTAATAATGTCGCCCTTGGCAACCTTATACTGCTTGCCACCAGTGGTAACGATTGCGTACATGTGCTAACCCTTCATTACAGTATCTGTGCAACAGCTCCCAATCTTACTCTAAAACCTGCGGTAAAGTCAATAAAGGGAAAGAAGACTTTTTATACAGCCGCATGGCAAGATAAGAACGTGCAGTTGAATGCACATTTTTTACCAAACGTATGGTTGTCTTCATAATAATCACAAAATAAAAAACAATACTCTCCCAAATAGAGTATAAAACTTCGAGCAAGCCAATCTAAGAGCTTTTGATCTCGATATAGTGTTCTTTATCTTGATGATGTCTATCAGAAGACCACACATTATTATCTTCTGTTTTGTGCATATGTGAACTAAAAATTATCGGATACACAGAAGATGCGCAACTTATAGGCGCGGGCGCACTATCAACTTGCAAATTTTGTAGATGATTGTCTAGAGCATATCTACCATGGACTTCGTCGTTGTGTTGTGAGGATAGGGATTTACCTGTATGAATTGTTTCTTGTACCCCCGTGCTATGCACGGCCGTACACTGATTACGCTGTAGAGCGTCAACAACACGTTTAACAAAATCTGAACTATGTAAAAGGACATATCCATGCCCCATAAGGGTAACTGCGCCATAGGCAATACAAGGTTTGATGACAGGCGAAAGCAAAGGAAGCCGCTTAGTAAGGCCGCGTGCAACACTGCGACTTATATATCCTAAGCAGATAAGGCCTGCAACATCGAGGATCTTATGTTCAGTATCGGCAACTGCGCTGGTACCAACATGTGCACCTGCATTAGTATTAGCATCGGCTTCGACATCTGATGATACAGACTGCAAAGATTCGCCTGCGCTAGAATTTGTACAATCCCCCACTACAGTCTGTGAATGTATGCAATTATGAGCCTGTGTAGGTTTTGGATATAAACGTGAAAGCTCATGCAAGAGCTTAAACTCTTCGGCAATCATACGCGGCATATCACCTAAGCGCAAAATCTTTGGTAAAAAAGGATGCAACAGCGAATGAGTAGATGCTATATCGGTGATATTACGGCGATGACGATGCACAATTTCATGTGCTAAAGCCTGCTTAAACCATGGATACGCACGAATTAGTTGAGCCTGGTAAGAAGCGTGATAACGCGCAAAATACTCTGAAAGCGTAGCTCTGCACGCATTGGACGTTTGTACAAGATATGAAACAACTTGCGTTTCGCAAGGAGCACTACCTTGTAAAATATTTGATATGGCAGAAGGCGTGCGGTTTTTAGCAATACTTACGATAGGAACTAAAGCGGCATCGGCTTCTTGGATAAGATCTAAAAGCGGATGAGTGTACAAAGAAGTGCTTTGATGGTTGCTGTGATCGCAAGGATAACCGCAAGAGGATTTTTCCTCGTCGCCTATAAGAAATAAAGCATCGCAATCATTTGGTAGATGGTCACCATCCAAAAGCTGCACGATCTCTACATCACAAGTTTGAGGCGCAAGATTGGACTGCACAAGGTTAAACAAAGGTGCAGACTGCAGTTTATATAAAGCAAAGACAAGCGGTTTTTTACTCGTATGACGAGGCGTATCCCCAGAAGAAAAATTTATGTTATTCATATCACAGCCACCCTCTTAGAACACGCAACACTTTTCTCTATCTTGCATATACAATGCTTGAGGTCTTGTACGTTTTTATGCTGCTTTAGGTCGATGATGCCAAACCGATTGGACAAGACCCACGCTTAACAACTGCGCCACCATAGAAGAAGAACCAAAACTTACAAATGGGAGCGGAATACCTGTAATGGGCATAATTCCAATACACATGCCAACATTTTGTAATAACTGAAACGCCCACATCGTAGCACAACCAACAAGTACAAGTTTACCAAAGGGAAGATCAATTTTTTGCGCAAGCAGCAATGTTGAAAAAATCATGAGACCAAAAAGCGTCAACAAAATACAAGAACCTACAAAGCCAAATTCTTCGGCAAGCAGAGCAAAAACAAAGTCGGTATGTGCCTCGGGCAAAAATCCACTTCCTGCCTGAGAAGCACCGCCAATACCTTTACCCCAAATGCCTCCTGATCCAACAGCAATTTTAGCCTGCTGAAGGTTGTAACCAAAACCACCTGGGTCAACCGTTGGATCAACAAAAACAATCAACCTATTCATCTGATACTGTTTGAGAATATGGGGCAAACCTTCGGTCATCGAGCAAAAAATAACAACCGCTGCTAATAAAACGATAAGAGCAATTGTACTCAGTACCCAGGTTTTTTTTGCGCCAGAGCAAATAATAATGGCAGCACCAACAACCATAACAATAAGACCAGTACCAAGGTCGGGTTGGAGCAAGATCAAAATAAACGGTACGCACAAAATTGCGCAGAGTTTAAGGTAGTCTTTGAGGGAATCTATTTTTCCGTTGTACGCACTACCCAATGATGCCATAAGCAAAATAACAACGATTTTAGCAGGCTCGGACGGTTGAAAACGCAAACCCAAAAGCGGCAACTTTACCCAGCCCGTTAAACCTTTTGCTTGAACGCCTAATCCTGGTATAAGTGGTAGCAAAATGAGGATAACTACTAATACTAAAAGTGACGAATTCATACGAGAAAATGCACGATAGTCGTATTTCCACAAAGCAGCTGCTAGAACAAGTCCAAATACGATTCCACCAACATGTCGTACAAAGGAAGCCTTTGGAATGGTAAGTGACGCTGTATAAATGACGAGCGCGCCAAAAGCAACGATCAAAAGTGCAGGAAGTAGTTGCATAAGATATAATGGCCCATTAAATCGTCCATACGTAGACTTAAATCCTGCAAGTCGCGCTAACGCAACCGCTATAGATGATCTAAAACCATTTGAAGTTAGAGATGACCGCTTGGTTGCATGTGCTCCTGAAAATGCATTTCTTTTATGTGCATGAGCAAACTTATACAATTGTTTTGTATTCAAACTTTTTTTCATGCTCATCCTTAATGCGCGCCTGTTGTATCGACCATAGTTGAAGTATCTGGTTCATGATAGAGTGCACCTAATATATCACGAACAACATACATCGCTCCATCGCTACCAAATCCGCTATTTTCTAGCACACTTGCTACAACATAACGAGGTTTATCGTAAGGTGCATACGCTATAAACCAACCAGTTGGTGTTTCGTGTGAAGTTTCAGCGGTACCAGTTTTTCCTGCAACTTTTTCTTTCATATTAGTAAAATGCGACGCCTGTGCTTGAGACTCTTCGTAAATTACACCATAGAGGCCTCTTTGTATCAAATCCATATATTCGTCTTTTTCGTCCACGGAAATACGTGTAGAACATTTATAGTCAATAATAGAGCCAGAATTTGAGGTCGATTTAATTGACTTCATGAGATGCGGCTGAGGTATGGATCCTCGATTTGCAATACCTGCATATACGCATAACATTTGAAGAGGCGTAACCAATAAGTCGCCTTGACCAATGGCCAAATTGGTGTTATCTCCACCTTGCCATGCCTTAGCGTCATCGGGATACGAAGCAAAATATTCACGTTTCCACGCTTCATCAGGAATACGGCCCTGAAGCTCGCCAGGTAAATCAATTTGAGATTTTGAACCTAACCCCCACTTTTTAAACATCTGTTGTAGACCATCTTTATTAGATGAATAAAAAAATCCCTTACCTACCTCATAAAAAACAACGTCACACGAATGAGTAATACCTGTTTGAAGCGTCATGGGACCATGCCCTGTATGCAGCCAACAATATTGCCCAAACGCAGCACCAAAGCCTGTCCAATAACCCGTACACATATAACTTGATTGCGGAGTAGCTATTCCTTCGTTAAGAGCAGCAAGCGCGGAAAGCGGCTTAATAGTGGATGCAGACGGATATTGGCCGCCTATACCTCGGTTTAACAACGGGTTATGGCTTGATTTAGATGAAAGCATATCCCAGTCGTCACTTGAAATGCCGCCAACAAACATATTAGGCGAAAATGAAGGAGCAGATGCCATAGCAATAATTTCACCGTTGGTTACATCCATAGCAATTGCGCATCCACCAAAGCAATCGGGTTTTCCGTGCTCTTGTAAACGTTTTATAGTGGACGAAAGCGAATCTTCAGCCGCTTTTTGTATATCAGCATCAAGGGTAAGTACAACGTCTGAACCACTTTGGGCTTCAACGCTACTGCTATGATTAACAATATTGCCATCTGCGTCCACAAAGACAACTTGCTCACCTTTGATACCTTGCAAAACATTCTCATACGACGCTTCGATCCCCGATTGGCCAACCACATCACCAGGTTCATACGTAATCTTTCCTTCATCTTTATTATCTTGCGAAGCTTTAAGCTGTTCGGAAGTAATAACACCGGTATAACCCAAAACCTGACCCGCAAGGCTGCCCAAGGGGTAAGACCGCTGACTACGAGCTTCGATCGAAACGCCATCAAAGAGCGATGGATGCGCATTGATAAAAGAAACCACACGACGAGAAACATCAACCGCAATAACACGGCCACGTTGAAGACCTTGTGAGGAATCCTCTATCTTTAGGCGCAGTACCGCCTTTGGGATACCTATAAGCGCTGCAAGAATGTGTAATTCTGCCTCATCCTCAAGCACACTTTGTTCGGCAAGTACTACCAAACTTGGACGATTTCCCACTAAAACCGCACCATTTCTGTCTAAAATTCGACCACGTGCAGCATGAGTTGAGATAGAGCGTGTACGATTTTTTTCTGCTTGTTCGGTATATGAAGACGATGAGATAACCTGCATATTCCATAGACGCATAAAAAGCGCACCGATAACAGTACCGGCAAAAATACCTGTAGCGTTAATTCGGGATTTGAAATGGGATGAAGGTGAATTTTCGCTTCCACCAGAGGCACGAGGCGTACCACCTCCAATATCAAGCGTAAAGCGACGGGAAGACTTAACCTTAAGTAGGAAAGCAGCCATAAGTGCACAAATTAAAACAGTGAGCAAAACAATTAAAATAACAACAAAATTCATTTTGGCACCCTAGAGATGAAGTTTGTGACTGCGCGTAGGACGCATCGATGCATTTCGTGAGTGCATTGATATTGCACCTGTTAGCCTTCGATATAAAAACGCCAATGGAATAAAAGCACACGAGGTTAATATAAACACTGGTAGAACACGATAAATGAGAGATGGTATAAAAGATGTGACCGAACCACATACAAACATAATAAGAAAATGAAGCAAACAGACCATAAGTGCAAGAACACTAAAAATTATCGATGACGTTGCTATATCTTCAAATAAATTAACATGTATTTTATCAACCACAAGATAGGCTACTATACTAAGCAAACAAGCCATAATACCAACAGGACCTGTGCTTAAAAGGTCAAAGAGCAGGCCGGCAATAAAAGCGTACACAATAGTTGTGTTATCTCGTTTTGAGAGCGCGCATATAACCGTAAAGATAAGCGCAAAATTTATCTGGCCTGAAGCCAAAACTATATCAGGCGCAAGTGCAACCTGAAGAATAAAGCAAATGCATGCAAAAGGAAGGATACGGTTTTTCTTTTGTGACGAGGAGTTTGTAAGCAAATTATTCCCCCTTACTCGAAGATGTTGAAGTGCCAGACGCGCTCGAATCTTTGGTAGGAGAAGACGACGCAGAAGACGAACTGTCGTTAGATTTAACAGAGGTGAAATCCTGATTAGCAACACTATCTTGAGCGTCAGCGTCAGAAATATCTTTATCAGTTGCTTTTTGTTCCTCGGTAAGAGATGTTACAACCAGCACTTCTTCAAGATTTTCGGTTGGAGAAAGCTTGGCTATATGAATATTGTAATAGAGTGATCCAGGTACCTTATCGACGGTGGTAATTTTTCCAAGTGGAACGCCCTTAGGGAAAATGCCACCCAAACCACTGGTAAGGACAATATCGCCCACCTCTGCCTTTAAGTTGGAGTTGATAAGAGTTAAACGAATAGTTCCATCAACAGAACCTTGAACTACACCTTGAGCTCTGCTCGACTGAATCATAGCTGGGATACTTGATTTTTCGTCGCTCAGTAAGCGAACAACCGATGAAGTAGCGCTGCATTGTACAATTTGCCCAATTGCACCATTAGAATCCATAACCGGCATGCCAACCGATAAGCCTGAAGTAGTTCCTTTATCAATGGTTACGCAATCTTCCCATGAACTGTGTGAACCCGAAATAATGCGAGCGGCACATGATTGCAAATTATAGGTGCTTTTAAGCGCAAGAAGATCTTGGAGCCTATCCGTTGTTTTCTTTGCTTCTTCAAGTTCGCTGACACGAGCTAAAAGCTGAGCGTTTTCTTGCTTAAGCGAAGAAAGAGTCTCGTGAGTTGCACCAGCATTACCAAATGCAGTTGCTGCAGCTCTAATAGGAAATGTTGCAAGAGCGCCTGCATAGTGAATAGGAATGCAAATGGTACCTACAACACTACGTGCAATAGAAAAAGGACCTACGCCTTGTTCTCTAAAGCTGAATCCAAATAAGGTAAGTGAGCTTGCAAGACAAAATACAAGCACACGCAAGTTCAATGACTGCGATTGTTTATTAAGACCAATTTTTGAACGCCTTTTGTGCATAGGCATTACTTAACACTCCAATTAACTTGAGCTTTGAACAAAACCACCCGAGAGTGCATTTGCTTCCAAAACTTTAGCGCAACCATTAACAACATTTTCCAAAGAAGTAGGACTTACATTTACCGGAACACCTGTTTCATCGCGCAGACGCTGATCTAAACCGCGCAATAAACCACCACCACCGGTAAGTAAGACACCATAATACATAAGGTCACTTGCCAAATCTGGAGGCGTTAAGTCAAGCGCATCTTTAACAGTTTTGGTAACCTCATCCAACGGTTTATCAAGTGCGCGACGAATCTCTTCGCTTTCGATACGAACTGTTTTAGGAAGGCCGCTCATGACGTCGCGTCCGTTGACTTCTACATCAAGCTCTTCGGCAAGAGGAGCTGCAGATCCTACTTTAATTTTAATATCTTCGGCTGTACGCTCACCAATAGAGAGATTATAGGCATCACGAACATGCTCGAGAATAGTTTGGTCAAACTCATCGCCTGCAGTACGAATGGATTGCGAGACAACAATACCACCCATAGCAATGACTGCCACTTCGGTAGTACCACCGCCAATATCTACCACCATAGATCCCGTAGGGTCTTCAATAGGTAAATCGGCTCCAATAGCCGCGGCCATAGGCTCTTCGATAAGGTAAGCCTGACGAGCACCAGCAGAAATAGTTGCCTCAAACACCGCACGTTTTTCAACAGACGTAACACCAGATGGCACGCACACAACAACGCTAGGACGAGGACTCCAAGGATATCTTTTAGTACCACGAGCCTTTTCTATAAAGTAACGCAACATCACTTCTGTAACGTCAAAATCTGCAATAACACCGTCTTTTAAAGGACGCTCTGCAGCAATTGAGCCTGGAGTTCTACCAATCATACGCTTTGCATCTGCGCCAACAGCTAAAACGCGATCTTCACTTTTATCAATAGCCACTACCGATGGCTCGTTAAGCACAATGCCTTGTCCACGCACTGCAACCAACGTATTTGCAGTACCCAAATCGATAGCTAAATCGCCTTCGTATTGTCCAAATAATGAATCGAGCAAAGACATAGTATTTCCTAACGAACAAACATTAACGTATACATCACTTAATGAGATGTCTTTTGAGCTTGTGCAGGCGAAGTTTTAGAGGCAAAAACAGCTTCTACACCATACACCTTCCACTGAAGCCCTTCGCGAACAAACGAAATTTTATAATCTTGTTTGCCGCCTTTTGAAAGGGAAGCAGTTGCATATACTAAAGACTCATTCATATTGCGATCTATTCCCGACACCGTTACAGCCGACGTACTATCGGGAAGCAAGTTGGATAAGTCATCTCGTTGCTTAGTGGTAAGTGATGATGCAATAAGATCGGTGTTAATCGAACCTTGACTTTTAGATGCAAAAAGCTGCTCGGTAACCATTTCCTGAGTAGGCCAACCATAGCCTTTATAAAAGGCAAATGCTCCAACGCCGCCAAGAATAAGAACTAGCACCAACAAAGTTACTATAAACTTAAGGAACGTATGTTTGTGTTTCTTCTTTGCCTTTTGCTCTTTTTTATCTTTCTCTACAAGCTCAGCCTCGGAAAGCGAGAAAAAGCCTGTGTCTTCAGGAGATGGCATAAAGGTTCCAGACTTACCCGTAGGATCTAAAGGATCGATATTCACATTTCCATAACCTGCTTGAGCCAACATGGCATCGGTTTGCGAAGGTTTGGAACCCGTTATTGCAGCAACAGCCTTTTGCGCGCCTTCAAATGCAGCTTGGGCATCCGAAGACAACTTAAACGAGCCATCGGCAGTTGCTTTTGCAAAAGCGTCTACCGCTTCATTCATACGATTGGCTGCAACGTAAGCAAGTCCCAAATCTGAATACACCGCATTTTGGTCGTTTGCAGGAGACGAAAAGTCTAATGCCGTGCGATACGCTTCGATTGCGTCAACATAGCGCGTTAAAAGCATAAAACAATGACCAAGATGCTTAAGAGCAACTGCAGGTTGCGGGTTATTCTCGTCAATAGCAGCATTTCGATATGCAACGCCTGCATCACGTGGATTGTTAAGCTGCGTATATGCATTACCAAGTGCAAGATAAATTTTATAGGGAGTTTTATAGCTGTCGTCTTTTAAAGCCATATTGAGTACAGCAACGGCTTCTGAAGGTTTATTTTGCGCAAGTAATGCACGACCGCGATTGCACGCAAGCGATCCAACATGACCATAGGACGCATCGGTTAAAGCAAGTGCATAGCTTTGAGCGGCTGCGTCAAAGAGTCCTTGCTTCATATACGAATTACCAAGTAAATGATCTACAACGCCACAAGGCTCGCCAGCGGTTTTAGCGAGACGTAAAAAATTAACAGCTGCAGAAAAATTACCTTGTTTATAAGCTTGTTTTGCTTGTTCGAATGCCTGATAATTCACGATATCTCCTCACCTCACCTCTCACATTAAGCTTGTTTATGCTTAATGGTGATGTGTTCTATTACATCACCTTGACGAAGAGTAGGAATTACATCCTTGCCTTCTATAGTTGTTCCAAAAACAGTATATCCTGAATCAAGCATATGTTGCGCGCCCAAACAAAAATAAAACTGTGAGCCTGCAGAATTTGGATCTTGAGCGCGTGCCATAGCAAGAGCGCAATCGACATGAGAATTATGAGGATTGGTTGAAAATTCTTCTTTAATACAATAACCAGGACCGCCTGTACCAGGCATACCGTCTTTCCCCATCGCGCCTTGAGCTACTTCTTCGGAAGTCATATTTCTTGTGAAAGGGCAGCCTCCCTGAATAACAAAACCTGGAACAAAGCGATGAAATTTAAGATTGTCGTAAAATCCTTTTGTTGCCAATTCACAGAAATTTGCTGCGTGAATAGGAGCACCTTCGCAATCGAGCTTTACACAAATCTCACCTTTACTGGTAGTAAAAACTGCGATTTCGTCTCCTTGAAGTTGATACGTTGGAGTGTAAGTAGTCATATAATCCTCATTCTTTCCTCAAACTCTTAAGACAAGGCACCAATAGATGACAAGCGTTACGAGATGCCATACATAAAAGTTTATTGTCTATTCATTATAGCCTTAAATATTATCAAGTTGTTGAGCTATTCACATATTCGGCAGATGAATTATTTTGCAGGCTCGCGATAGGTGGGCTTATAATCTTGATAATGCTGGTCAAACATTGCTTTAAAAGAACTTGATGACGCATCATCTGATGTGGGAAATACCGAATTCACGCGTTGTTTACAAGACGGTTTTCCACAATACCTAAGTGCCGTACTCCATCCTTTTGTAAGCTTATCCATGTGGTTGCGCAGCCAATTTGAAAGCGTGATGAGTTGACTTCTGTCTTTTTGATACGTACCGCTTTCCACATTAACAGCATTAAGTTGCTTAATCACATTGCTTATTTTAAGCGAAATATCGCGAGCGGTATCTTGTCCTTTTTTGAGATCTTCTCTTGAAGCCGAGGCGTAGCTATCGCGAAATTGCTTTTCATTATCTTCAACAGCTGTAGAAAGTTTACCTAACGATTCGTAAGCATCCTTTAACTTATCGTAGGTGGCATCGTCAGCAGATTGGGTAACGTCTTCTTGAGCAACACTACTTCTATCTTGGCCTTGAAGTTCTTCTTTTGTTCCTGGAAATCCTGCATGAGCCGTATCTGCTGCTACTTTTGCTTTTGTATCAAATGCATTTGGATTCCAAGGGTGAGTAATATACAGCACCAACCCACTTACAAAAAGCACTGCAAAGCCCAAAGATACCATAAGAATACGTAAACGCGGCAGGTGATCACGTACGTCATCAAAACCATTACCACCTGGAAAAGAAGGTATCGCGCTTCCAATACGAGGAATAGTTGTGGTAAGATCGGCCTCGGATAATTCTTGCTCGATATCAAGAGCGCGGTCTGTAACGTGCGTACGAGGTGCGTGCACATCTACCTTTGAAGTAAACACATCACTCACAACAGGACAATTGCAATACGGACAGGCGCGCAAACCCGTTGGAACTCTACTGCCACAACGGGCGCAATACGACATTGATTGTTTTGGAAGTGTACGCGTGCAATCCACATCGGCACGACATGAAGGACACCGCAACGCAGATGAGGCAATATGTGCTCCGCAATTAGGACAAATCACAGCATACCTTTCTTTCCTTGATCAATCTTTGTATATTCATACTACCCTACTTAGCTAACGCGTAAAACAAGAAGAAAACAAAACAAATCCTACGGTGATTTCATTCTTAGATGATACGCTTGCAAAGGCAAAACTTTGTAGACATGGGCGCTTATTTTGAACCACGCTTAAGCGCGTCAAATGTTCTTGTCGAAGTTGCGCGCTTTACAAGGGTAAAAAACCCATCAAGTGCTTTATGTTCAACCGTTGCTTTATACAATGCATGAAAAAGTACAAGCCCGCCTGCCGATAAAAGAGCACATAAACCAAGTTCGGACATGCCCAAAACACCAATTCGCAAGAAGTCATGCAAGCACGTGCAACCTACAAAGACAAGTGCTATACACAATACAAGAACAGCAATACGAAGCTTATTAAGCGGCAACGATATTTTATAAATAAGTGCAATGCCAACCAATGCCATCTCTATCATACACAGCGTAGACATGGTTTCTTGAGGTATCTCAAACACGCGACATAAAATCATGGTCACCATAAGTTCACCAACAATTGCAGCTGAGGCAGGCAAACTTCTCTCAAAGACATTGACCACAAACGATCCACGCACGCGTTCGTGGTTTACCTCAAGTGCCAGTAAAAACGAAGGAACACCAATAGCTGCCACGTTAATCAATGACATTTGAATGGGGATAAACGGATACGGTGGAATAAGCAAACAAACCAGTGCTAACAAAGCAGAATACACGGTTTTAGTTAAAAAGAGTGCAGCAGAACGTTGCAAATTGTTGATAGAACGCCTACCTTCAGACACAACATCAGGCAAATGCGAAAAATCATTATCAGCTAAGACAAGCTCAGAAACATTACGTGCCGCAGCTGAGCCCGAAGACATTGCCACCGAACAGTCTGCTTCTTTAAGAGCTAGTACATCGTTTACGCCGTCACCAGTCATAGTTACGCAATGTCCAAGCGTTTGCAGGGCGCGTACAAGTTTGCGCTTTGCCGCAGGCGTTACGCGGCCAAAGATATGATACTTAGCAGCAGCAGCCAAAAAATCCTCATCGCGCGAAAGACTCGTGCAATCAACATACTCTTGAGCACCAGCTACACCAACCTCACCTGCAATATGAGAAACAGTTTTAGGATCATCACCAGAGATAACGCACACATCCACACCTTCGCGTGCAAAATACGCAATGGTTTCAGCTGCACTTGGGCGAATTTCTTCGCGAATTGTTACAAAACCAAATACAACAATATCCGCACCAGTTCCCATGAGTGCTCCTTGTTTATCAAAACCTGGAGCACGACCAACGACCAATACGCGATGTGTAGGCGCAAACGTATTAAGCACATGCTGATATTTGGGATATTCATCGCGTAGAACAAATTGAGCAGCCCCCATAACAAGAGCTTCACCTGCAGCAGTTACACAACCAGAAAATTTAGTACGTGAAGAAAATGCAATAACGCGCGAAATTTTAGAAGGTTTAACGTTTTGCTGAGAAATTGCATGCATGAGCGCGCGAGCTGTTTCGTTAGAGGAATCTTTACCAGCATATACAATAGTTGCCAAAGCCTGCGTAAGATCGGCGCAAGCAGAGCTAGAATCATTTCCGCAAGCGTCGCACATATGCGCTAACTCCATAGAACCAGTGGTAATCGTACCAGTCTTATCTAAACAAACCACATCTGTTCGCGCAAGGGTTTCTACACAATAGCTTTGCTGGACTAAAACGTGTTTGCGCGCCAACTTGGTAGTTGCAATGGCAAAAATGGTTGAGGTGAGCAAAACCAAACCTTGCGGAATCATACCTACCGTAGCTGCAACAGACTGTAAAATTGCGTCATCGTAGGACCTGCCACTAAAAAAGTAAATGCGCACGAACAAACAAATTCCTAAAGGAATCAGAATACAGGTTGAAAAGCGAATAATCATACGCACGGTATCAAGTATTTCGGAGCGAACGGGTTTAAGATATTTTGCCTCGGAATTTATACGTGCAGCATATGAGGAAAGTCCAACCTTAGTAAGACGTAAAACAATGCTTCCCGAGTCGACAAACGAACCAGAAAGGATGGTGCTTCCTGGCTGTTTCTCAATAGGGTTGCTCTCTCCTGTAAGCAGGCTTTCGTCCATAGATGCATAGCCCTCGACAACCACTCCATCGGCAGGAACTTGATCGCCGCGCGACAAAAGCACTAAATCATCGCGAACGATATCTTGAATGCCAACTTCTAACACACGTCCTTCGCGGCGTACGCGCACGAGTTTGGTAGTAAGAATAGAAAGCTTATCAACTAAAAGTTTGGCGCGGATCTCTTGAAACACGCCTATCCCTAAGTTGAGCGCCACGATAACCATAAAAAGAATATTTCTAAATTCATAGGTTGTAAGCACTAAAAATGCAAGAAACAGATTGACTACGTTGAAAAGCGTCAATGCATGTTTTGCAAAAATCTGAGGAATTGAAAGTGTTTTAACATCAGCGTTAATGTTACTTAAACCTTGAGATACTCTTTGTGCAACCTCGGCTGCGCTAAGCCCTGGATTGGGTGTTTCATCAGCTATCGTAGATGAAGATTTAACACTCATGCACGCTCCTTATACACCTATACAAAAACAATTTGAATACAAAAACAACTTGATAACGTTTCATAACTTTGCACATTAGTTTGCACTAATATCGTGACATTTAAGAAAAATAAATAAATTACTAACAAAGTACGTATAATCAGGTACCATAGTGTCATGCAAATACGTCTATGTACGACAACGCGGCTCCATAGCTCAGTGGATTAGAGCGTTCGCCTCCGGAGCGAAAGGTCGCGGGTTCGAGCCCCGCTGGAGTCACCATTTTTTGAGGTGATATAGGTGGCGCGTTTAAATCCACAACAAACAAGTTCTTCTACTTTTGCCACTCACACCTCAACACGTGCAGAAGAATCCCCACAAGACAAGCCGTCTACCTGTGAGCATACAACATCATTTATTCCTGGTGCCGTAGGAATTGTAGGACTTGGTCTGATTGGTGGATCGTTTGCAAAAGCACTCTGCCAAGACGCGCAAAAACTCTATCTCTTTAATAGAAACCAAGAGGTTATGAAGCAGGCATGTGCAGATTGTCACGCGCTTGTGCTTGATAATGAAAGCATATCTAAGTGCGAGCTTATCATTTTGGCAGCTTATCCTCATGCAAATGAAACATGGCTTGAGCAGCACGCAGACAAAATTTCACCAGATGCACTTGTCATTGACACAGGCGGCGTAAAAAGAACTACCTGCAAGCGCTGTTTTGCACTCGCACGCAATTATCCATGGGAATTTATTGGTTGTCATCCCATGGCAGGAACGCAATATTCAGGCTTTGCGCACGCGCGCGCAAACATGTTCCACCATGCTCCCATGGTGGTAGTTTTCCCCGATTTGTACAGCTCTAGACAACAAGAACAGTTGTGTTGGCGCCTACAAAAGCTCCTCGCATCGTGTAAGTTTGGAAGTTATCGCTGCACAAATGCTCAATTTCATGACCAGCAAATTGCATACACTTCTCAACTTGCTCACGTTGTTTCTAATGCTTATGTTAAAAGTCCTGCCGCACAAGCGCACAAGGGATTTTCTGCTGGTTCATATAAAGACCTCACCCGTGTGGCAAGGCTTAATGCCGATATGTGGACCGAGCTCTTTTTGGCAAATAAAGATAATCTTTCACACGAGATAAGCCTTATGATCTCTCATCTACAACAATACAAAGACGCCTTAGACAGCGCAGATGAACACATGCTTCATCGTTTGCTCGCGGAAGGCGATGCGTTAAAAAAGAAGGCAGAACAATCATGAATGACCTTACCACTGTACAGGTATCAACACCTTCACACTCATATAAGGTGTATGTTGGCTCAGCTTTTTACGATTCCATAGGGAACTATCTTGTACCTCTTATGAAAGCTACCAAGATTTGTATTGTAAGTGATGATCATGTATATCCTCTGTATGGGTCTTGTATTACGCAGTCGCTTACAAACGCAGGTTATCACGTATCTCATATAGTCATTCCTCATGGTGAAGCACATAAAAATATCCAGACACTCTCGTTTCTCTTAGAAGAACTTGCCGCAGCCGAGCTTACGCGCGACGATGCAATTCTTGCGTTGGGTGGAGGCGTTGTAGGCGATATTGCTGGATTGGCGTCTGCTGTTTATCTCCGAGGAATTAAGCTTATCCATGTGCCAACCTCGCTGCTATCAATGGTTGATTCTTCGATAGGAGGAAAAACCGCTATTGATCTTAAAGCTGGAAAAAATCTTGCAGGCACCTTTACACAACCTGTTGGCGTTTTTGTTGATACATCGGCTCTTGCTACCCTTGATCGCAAGCTTTTTTGCGATTCATGGGGCGAAATTCTTAAATATGCAGTTATTGCTGACAAAAACCTGTGGCATCTCTTAACTACTCATAATCAGGTGGAACTTTACGGCAAAGAACATACTCAAGGAGTACCTCAAGACCTACACCAACTTGGTGAAATTATTAAGCGCTGTATCGAAATAAAAAGTTCTGTTGTAAGCAAAGACGAAACTGAAGGCGGTCTAAGACAAATTCTTAATTTTGGACACACCATTGGCCATGCCATTGAGGCAGCAATGAACTTTGAACAAGGGCACGGATCATGCGTTGCAGCAGGTATGTGCTGTATCGCACGCGCCGCCTATCACGAAAATCTGTGTAGCGCGCAAACAATGAACGAAATCATCGATCTTGTAAGCAGCTATCAACTCCCCACTACTACCAATATAAAAACAGATGTTCTCTATCACTATGCAACGCACGATAAAAAACGTCATGGTAATTCGATAAATGTTGTTATCCCCCAAGAAATTGGACAGGTATATATCCAGCGTATGTCGCTCGACGAATTTAAGGCGTTTCTTTCGTACGCACGTGCGTAGCTACACGTGCTCGCTTAACTTATGCGCCTAAGCTTACAAAGCGGCGCAAAATGTCCGCGTCATGATACTTTTATCTACAACAACTATGCGGTCAAAAATGGCTACAAATCGAGTATGATGTAATGAATAAAAATTGATAAAAGTTTGAGGTTTACATGAATGTAGTTATTCAACCGCATGGTTTACAAGGTACCGTAAGCGCAATAGCGTCTAAGTCGATGGCACACAGACTTCTTATTTTAGCTGCCTCAACGTCTGCAATTGTAGATATAAATTGCTCAAGTACCTCGGATGATATACAAGCAACCATTGAGTGCTTAGAAGCGCTTGGCGCATGTATTACTCGTACCACCTTAGGATACCGTGTGCGCGGCATGTTTTTTGCAAGTCAAAGCTCTCTTGCGGATACCAAAGCCACATTCACAGATAACTCAAGCACAACAGGTGATACCCCTGCCATCCTCAATTGTGGTGAATCAGGCTCAACACTTAGGTTTATGCTTCCCGTAGTTGCTGCACTTGGAAAACATGCATATCTTGTTGGTCAAGGAAGACTAGCTACGCGCCCCCTTGAACCTCTGTATTCTGAACTTTGTGCTCACGGGTGCTTCTTATCCGAACAAGGATCATTTCCCTTAGAAATAAAAGGGAAGCTCTCAGGTGGTGTGTTTCATATACCAGGTAACGTTTCGTCACAATATATAAGTGGACTCTTACTGGCAGCAGGAATTGCACAGCTTCATCTAGAAATTATCGTTTCAAAGCCGTTTGAGTCAAAATCATATGTAAAGATGACAATCGATGCGCTTGAACAGTTTGGAATCAACGTAGCACAAACGCAAGAGCACGATGAACAAGGGCAGGAGTTTATACGTTTTAGCGTAGATAAACAAACACTGTCCTTGCCACGTCAGTGTTTAACTGTTGAAGGCGATTGGTCGGGAGCGGGTTTTTGGTTATGTGCAGCAGCTTTGGGTAATCCTTTGCGCATGAGCGGACTTTCACTTACATCTTCACAAGGTGATAAAGCAATTCTTGCGTGTTTGGCGGCTTTTGGTGCGCGTACACAAAAAACTGCATCGTATATAGAAGTTGGCTCAAAGACACTCAGACCTGCAACGCTTCCACTTGACGATATAGTTGATTTAGCACCGCCTTTAGCGGCACTTGCATGTTTTGCAAACGGAACCACCAAACTTACGCATGCATCGCGTTTGCGGCTTAAAGAGTCCGATAGAATTTTAAGCATAACCACAACCCTGCAAAACATGGGTGCAGATATAAGCTCTGACGCTGATACCATCTACATTCATGGCCACGGTATGCTTGACGGTGGCGAAGTTGAGTGTTTTCGCGATCACAGAATTGCAATGATGGCAACCATAGCAGCTGCGTATGCTCAACACCCTACTACGATACATGGCGCCGAATGCGTGCGAAAATCATATCCAACCTTCTTTGAAGATTTTGTACAGTTAGGCGGATATCTAGAAACAAAGGATGACTAATGCCTTCTCAATTTGGAACAACACTGACTGTTTCGGTATTTGGACAATCACACAGCGAAGCTATCGGATGTGTTATTAACGGCTTTCCTGCTGGTATGAAGCTTGACAGAGAACTTCTTGCCAAGTTTTCCGCACGAAGAAAACCAGGAAGCGCGCCGTGGTCAACACCTCGTCAAGAAGCCGATGAGATACATTTTGTAAGCGGACTTAATAAATCAGATCAAACATGCGGAGCCCCAATATGTGCTTTTATAGCTAATACCAATACGCACGCAAGCGCTTATAAACCACTTGAGCATATCTATCGCCCAGGACACGCCGATTTTTCGGCCGATCAAAAATGGAAGGGTGTACAAGATATCTACGGTGGCGGACATTTTTCGGGAAGACTTACTGCTCCTTTATGTATTGCAGGCGCGCTAGCAAAGCAATACTTAAACTCAAAAGGCATACGCGTATATGCTCATATATCATCAGTTGGTGATGTATACGATACGAGCTTTTGTGCCTTTGATACCACAGAAAACGGGCAACAGACGCTTGCAAACCAGCTACGCCATTTAGATGAACTTCACACACAAAGCTACCAAACACACGAGCAACACCTCAGCACACTCAATGCAGACGCTGCCCACCATATGCAAGAGCTCATTGAAGCCGTACATCGCGAGAAAGACTCCATAGGTGGAAGTATTGAGTGCGTAGTATGTGGGGTACCCGAAGGCGTGGGCTCACCCATGTTCGACGGACTTGAGAACATGTACGCACGGGCGTTATTTGGCATACCTGCAGTTAAAGGCGTTGAATTTGGAAAAGGATTTGGGGCTTCTACTATGCGCGGCTCTATGCATAACGATGCATATTTTTGGGATGAAACGCATAAGCACGTGGTAACACATACTAATTTTGCTGGAGGTATGTTAGGTGGCATAAGTACGGGAAATCCTATATTGGTGCACGTAGGCATTAAGCCAACGCCTAGTATTGCACGTCTGCAACATTCGGTAGATACGCAGAATGGCAAAGAAGTAGATTTAGAAATCCGCGGGCGTCACGATCCTTGTATTGTACCGCGCGCATGCGTGGTAGTAGAGGCCGTGTGCGCACTGGTAACACTTGACGCTCTTATAAGCTATCCTGCAGGTACGAGCACACCCAACAATAACGCATAGAAGGATCATATGAAGGCAAACGACGATACACTCACTGCACAAAGAGATCAAATTGACGCAATAGATACTAAGCTTGTGCAGCTCATAACGCAACGTTTAGACTGCGTACAAGCCATTGCTGCCTACAAAAAAGAACACGGTTTAGCTGTGCTTGATAGCAATCGCGAGCGCCGCGTGCTGGAGCGCATTGCCGGCATGACTCCGCAAGATCTTATCGAGCCCATGCAAACACTGTTTCAGATTATTATGCACATTGCAAAAATACGTGAATATACACATATGAACTCCGAAACATCAGAGCTTATGCGCATAACCAAGGCCATACAGAAAAACTCCAACCAATTGTTTCCTGCGTTTGCTCATGTAAGTTGCCAAGGAATTGAAGGAGCTTATCAGCAGCTTGCAGCAGATAAACTGTTTAAGCATGCAACGCTTAACTACTATCCGCATTTTGAAGACGTGTTTCAATCAATAGAAGACGGCGTATGTACCTATGGAGTAATACCTATAGAAAACAGCTATGCAGGGTCGGTTAACCAGGTGTTTGAGCTTATGCACCGCTATCAATTCTCAATTGTCAGAACATGCAGGCTTAAAATTGAGCACAATCTTTTGGCAAAAGCTGGGAGCACGCTTGAACATATTACGCACATCTATAGCCACGAACAAGCACTTGCTCAGTCTTCTCATTTTATTGATACGCTCAAGCATGTTGAAATTCACACGGTAAAAAATACTGCTGTTGCTGCGCAAATGGTTGCATCGTCACCAGATTCAAACTGTGCCGCACTTGCAAGTAAAAACTGCGCGGAAATTTATGGTTTAGACGTGCTTAAAGAAGATGTTCAAGATAGCAGCAACAACTACACGCGCTTTGCGTGTATTGCACGAAATCTCGAAATCTTTCCAGGAGCAGATCGCACATCGCTTATGCTGATAGCATCGCATAAACCAGGAAGTTTGTACAAAATTCTCGCAACGTTTTATACCTTGGGTATCAATATTATAAAACTGGAAAGTAGACCAATCCCCAACCACGACTTTGAGTTTATGTTCTATTTTGATATTTCGTGCTCACCTTTAGCTCCAGAGTTTCCTCGCCTTATGGAAACACTTACGCAAGAATGTGTTGAGGTTCGCTACTTGGGTAGCTATACGGAGGTTATATAAAAATGGCTCAAAATACAACAAAAATTTATGGCCTATTGGGGCAAACGCTTAAACATAGCTGGTCGGATGTAATTCATAAAGAGCTTGGCTCGTATCCGTATAGCTATTTTGAAAAAGAGCCACATGAAGTTGAAGACTTTATAACTCATGGAAACTGGGATGGCATAAACGTTACCATTCCATATAAACGCGCTGCGTATGAGTGTGCAGATAAAGCCGACGAGCTTGCATGTCGTTTAGGTGTTGCTAACACGCTCGTAAAAAGAGATGGATGCGTATATGCATATAACACCGACGTGTATGGTTTTTCGTGGTTACTTGAGCATTTTTGTACAACGCAGCTCAAAAGCAGCGTAGAAGACGTCATTGCTCAGCGCGACGTCTTGGTATTAGGAGCAGGAGGCGCTTCTCAAGCCGTTCAGGAGGCCTTGCGCGCCTATAATGCTTGTATTCATGTGGTAGATCGCGAGGGCGAGCTTACCTACCAAACCATGTATGAGCGCGTGCCCAACGCAGTGCTTATTGTTGGCGCAACACCTGTTGGTATGTATCCCAACTGTCCTGCTTCGTTGATAGACACAGGTGGACTTGCAAAATTCTCTCAGCTCAAAGGCGTTATCGATGTTGTCTATAATCCCAGTATTACAGGAATTTGCCTTAATGCCGAGCGCCTTCATACCCCCTCCCAAACAGGACTTCCTATGCTGGTAGCACAAGCCGCAAAGTCATCGGAATACTTCCAAAATACGCACATAGATACAAAGGTCATTACACGTATAAGTACCAAGCTTATGCATCAACAAAAAAATATTGCCTTTATTGGTATGCCAGGCGTTGGAAAAACTTCTTGTGCGCGGTGTATAAGTGCCTCAACAGGACGTGCGTTTGTAGACTTAGACGAAGAATTTGAGCAACACTGGCATACGCGTCCTGCCGATTTTCTCAAATCCGCAGGTGAGATGGCATTTAGAGAGAAAGAGTCTGAACTTCTTGAAACCTATAGCAAACAAAGCGGTTTAATTATTTCGTGTGGTGGCGGAATTGTATGTAGAGATAGTAATTACCAATACCTTCACCAAAATTCTGTGATTGTGTATCTCACACGCCCCTTAACCTCGCTTTCAGTGAAAGATCGTCCATTATCGCAAGCAAAAGGATTACAGCAACTTTATGAAGAACGTAAAGAAGCGTACGAACGTTGGGCCGATGTTGTGCATAATTGTTTAGGCTCTGCACAAAAAGATGCCCAAGCACTGATCAGTCGACTGGATATTGCGTAAAAGCACTATGGGGTTTTATACATCAAGCTTACGCATTCTCTGTGAAGACGTGTGCGCGGAGCATGAACTTTTGCGCTCCTAAAAGACTTAACCTACGTTAAGCCTTTTATTTTGCGCGCTGGCGTATAAAATCTTGCTAAGTCAAGCAAACATGAGAAGATTAAACGTAAAGTAAGCACCAAGCTTTTTTCGTTCTAACAAACGGGGTATATCGTGACCAATGAAGAAATAGCTGCCTCTATTATTGCGTGTTTAGGTGGCACTGGAAACATTCAAAGCAATGCATTGTGTATGACTCGTCTTCGTATACAAATCATCAAACCTTCATTGGTTGATGAAGCAGGTCTTAACGATATATCAGGCGTTTTAGGAAGCCTCAAACTTGGCGATCACGGTATAGAAATTGTATGTCGGCCAACGCTTGTACAAGCAATTTTTGAGTCTTTCTCTCGCTTGACAGGGCTTTCTAATAATTTTGAGATCCGTACACGCGCACGCGGTGGTGCAACCCTTAATAATTCTGAGGCTCTCAAAGTTCAGATAAGCAATCCTAAAGCATCTGTTCAAAGAACACAGGCACAGCAACTTAAACCTATGCTTCATCAAACCACCTTTGATCCACACCATGTAAACCGTATGACAAGTGAAGCCGAAGAACTTACTAAACTGTTGCTTGAAAACGATAAAAAAATTTCGCTTAATAAAATTGCGCATAGAAAAGCTTTGCATACCCGCAATGTTAGCGATGCAAACGGAAAACAACACAAGAAAACGCATACAGCGTCTAGTGAAAACGCGAGTAAACGTGAACCTAAAGATCATAATGCTTGTACCACGGAAGCACTACTTCCCTATCATATTTTAATTTTAAACGGCCCCAACATTAATATGCTTGGCATACGAGAGCCTGCGCTCTATGGGCGTAACTCGTATGAGCAGCTTATTCAGTTGTGCAAACACACGGCAAAAGAGCTTGGCTTTGCGTCGTGTAAATGCTATCAATCCAATCACGAAGGCGATCTTGTAGATATGATTCAGCAGGCGTATGGAAATTATCAAGGTATTGTATTTAACCCTGGTGCCTATACGCACACGTCTATCGCACTTCTTGACGCGCTTAAAGCCGTAAATATTCCAACAGTTGAGGTGCACATCACAAACATAGACGAGCGTGACGAGTTTCGCAAAATTTCTTATATACGCGCTGCGTGTTTCAAAAGCATTATTGGTGAAGGTATAGACGGCTATAAGCAGGCAATTTGTGCACTTGCAACAAAACTTAGCAGTAATGCCTAGCTAAAATCGCACGTTTAAGAGCACATATCCCAAAATAAAACAGCCGATGACGCAGCAACGTTAAGCGAATCAACGCCATGTTTCATAGGTATCATAACCAGCTGATCACATGCATCGATAACAGGTGTTGAAAGTCCTTTTGATTCGTTGCCAAAACAAAGTGCACAACGCTTATAATGCGAAAAGTCGACATCGTGCACATTTAAGGCGTCCTTGCGTAATGCGGCACCAAAAACCGTATAATCTGCAGATGAAAGGCAAGAAAACACGTCATAAGGCCAGCTAGAATTAGCCTGTATGATCGGCAATCTAAACACCGTTCCCATAGAAGTGCGCACACAACGCCTGTTAAATGGATCGGCGCAGGTAGGCGAACACACCACAGCATCAATGCCAAGAGCGCAAGCGTTACGTATAAGCGCACCAAGATTTGACACATCGCATAAGTCTTCCACCACAGCAATACGCGTATAAGAGTGCCAATCAACGGCGGCACTGGACAAAAGCGAAGGTCTGCGTACGCATGCATAATATCCACGACATACATTAAAACCTACAAGCTGAGACAAAAGCTCATGAGATGCAACATATATAGGCACATCGCCAAAAGCCGCAGGCGAAATGCTGCGCTCAAGATTGCTCAGATGCTTATCCCACACAAGCACAGATACAACCTCTACATGCAACTCAAAAACAGTTTGTAGCACCAAAAGTGATTCGCAAATGACAAAAGAATCCCCTGGATGAGCTATGTTTTTAAGCTCGCGATTTGAAAGGCTTACATAAGGAGCAAGCTCTTTGACGTTAAGGTTGGTAACGTGTTGAATATTCATGGTGCATAAACGCAATTCTAAAAGGGAAACTTGCCATTACCAAAAGGATTCTTGGCAGAGCCCATACCACCAAAATTTCCTAAATTGGGCAACGACCCACCCATGCCTGGCGCACCAAAAGGATTAGCTCCACCAGATGAGACGCCCATCTGACGCATCATATCTTTCATTTGACGCAATCCACGCTTAGCGCCTGCGCCACCTTGGGTAAGTTGACGCATTTTGCTCATCATCTTATTCATTTCGCCCCATTGACGAAGCAGCTGGTTAACCTCTTGAACAGTTCTACCGCTACCTTCTGCAATACGACGTCTACGCTGACCGTTGATAATTTTTGGACGCAGTCTCTCTTGTTTTGTCATCGAATAAATGATTGCTTCGATCTGTTTGATCTGAGCTTCACCCATGGTATCTCCAGCTTGGCGCAGTGCTTTATCGCCACCAGGAAGCGACGAAATAATCTTTTTAATGCCGCCCATTTTTGAAATCTGATGCATTTGATCAAGCATGTCATTCATGGTAAAGCCCTCACGCAGCATGCGTTCAGCTTGCTCGTAATCAGACTTTTGAGCAACCTTTTGAGCTTGTTCAATAATACCAACAACATCGCCCATGCCCAAGATACGTTTTGCCATGCGATCGGGATGAAACACCTCAAGTGATGATGGTTTTTCTCCCATAGAAACAAATTTAATGGGTTTACCAGTTACTTCTCTAACCGATAAGGCGCCACCGCCACGTGCATCACCATCGAGTTTAGACATGATAACGCCGTCAAAATCAAGACGCTTAGAAAACTCTTGAACAACGTTCACAATGTCTTGACCTGCCATAGCGTCTACGACCATCAAAATTTGTTCGGGCTTAACAGCATGTTTAATATCTATGGCTTCTTGCATCATTTCTTCGTCAATTTGCAAACGACCAGCCGTATCAACAATGACAACGTCTTTAAGATTGTCTATTGCATCTTGAACTGCCTCTTGAGCTACACGTATTGCATTAACTCCGTCACCTCTGTACACACGAACACCAATTTCTTCACCAAGTGTTTGCAATTGGTCGGCTGCGGCCGGACGATGTGTATCACATGCTGCAAGTAAGGGAGCATGACCTTGGTTTTTAAGCAAATAAGCAAGCTTTGCTGCAGCCGTAGTTTTACCTGAACCCTGAAGACCACAAAGCATAATAATATGAGGCGTACGATGCGGTGAAAAAGTGAGTTTTGATTCGGTAGTACCTAAAAGCGCGGTAAGCTCTTCCAAAACAACCGCAACAACATTTTGAGCCGCACTCAACGATTGCAATATATCGGCCGTTAAGCATTTTTCTTTACATGTTGCAACAAAATCTTTTACAACACGATAGTTAACATCGGCCTCAAGCAATGCCATGCGTATTTCTCTCATAGCATCATTGATATCACGCTCGCTCAACTTGCCTTTACCGCGCAAATGCGCAAACGTTTCTTGTAATCTATCTGAAAGGTTACTAAACACTATTTTTCCCCTTCGCTTGTACCGACTAAAGCAGCGCAAAATTCGTATGGATCAAACCTCTGCAAATCCTCAATCTGCTCGCCAACACCACAACGAACAATAGGCAGCTTAAGATCGTGAGAAATGCGCAGTGCAATGCCACCTTTTGCAGTGCCATCTAACTTAGTAACTATAATACCATCTAAACTCAACGATTCATGAAACTGTTGTGCCTGAACAAGTCCATTTTGGCCACAGGTTGCATCCAACACGAGTACAATTTTTACGGGCATAGAGGCACGTTTGCGCGAGATTGCAACAACTTTTTGGAGTTCTTTCATTAAGTCAATTGAGGTATGGAGCCTCCCTGCTGTATCAATAAGAACCAAATCGGTTGATTGCGCAGCTGCTTCTTCAAGCACATCATAACAAATACTAGCAGGATCGCTCCCTCGTTCGCGCGTTACCACGCGCACGCCTGCGCGCTTACCCCACACATCAAGTTGCTCAATTGCAGCTGCTCTAAAGGTATCAGCTCCACCAATCAAACACGAATGACCCGATTCTTTGCATACAAAGGCAAGTTTTCCAACTGTGGTAGTTTTACCTGCACCGTTAATGCCTACAAATACAATGCAGCCAGGATAGGTTGAAAACATGTCGTAATCGATGGTATAAAACTCTTGTGCAAGACGATCAATCAGCGCTTGTTGAATTTGAGCAGCTTGTGTATACCCCTTTTGAGCAGCTAAATCACGAAGATCATCGCAGATGCGCGCAGTAAGCTCTGCGCCCACATCCGCCATAACTAAACGATCTTCCAAATCGTCCCAAAAGTCATCATCAACGCAGGCGCCCATATAGAAAATTTCACTCAACGCTTCACGCGAACGAGCAAGTCCTGCTTTTAATCGCTCAGTAAAATTAAACATGTGATTCCCCTCTTACTTGTTAGTATGCGAAATACCCTCGGTCTGCAAAGCCTCACGTAAACGCTGGCTTACCACGTGGCTAACTCCATCGGCATGCATCGAAACACCGTAGAGCACATCCGCTTCCTCCATTGTTCTGCGTTGATGAGAAATCACAATAAGCTGCGTTGTTTTCTTAAGCTCGTCAATGGCATGTAACAGCTTAGAAAGATTTGCGTCATCAAGCGCTGCTTCAATTTCGTCAAATACATAAAATGGAACGGTACGGGTTTTATACACGGCAAACAACAGCGCAAGCGCACACAAGGATTTTTCGCCACCGCTCATAAGCATCATATTGCGAATTTTTTTACCTTGTGGTTGTGCAATAATTTCTAAACCAGCGTCTTGGATAGAATCTTGATCACACAGCTCCAAATGCGCTGATCCGCCTGGGAACAAAATGGAAAAAATTTGTACAAAGTTTTGGTTGACCTGCTTAAACGTTTGTAAAAATTGTTCTTTCATTTTGTGTTCAATAGCACGAGTAATTTTTTTGAGCGACTGGCGCGCAGACTCAAGATCTTCAATTTGTGAGCTGATATACTCATAGCGTTTTTTGGTGGCTTCGTAATTTTCGGGCGCAGCTGAATTAATGGGCCCTAAAGTATTAAGCTCGGCTTCAATATGAGCAATCTGACGCTCACACAAACTTCTGTCTTGAATATGAGGTAAATCAAGCGCATCGTCTAACGAATAACCAAATTCGGTAATCTGCGTAAGCGCATGTTTAACTTCAACCTCAAGGCGCGTTTGCTCAACACGAAGATTGGACTCCTGCGATTTTGCGTGTTCAAGCTCTGAAGAACTCTTATCAAGGCGCGCGCGTGCTTCGGCAACGGTTTTCTTAAGAGAAGCAGAATCCGCCTCGGCAAGCGTAGCTGAACTTTTAAGCTTTTGCGACCATGCCTGAACAAGCTCGAGTAATTGTTGATAGAGATTATACAGCGGCTCAACGCGATACCTCATACGATCAAGCGTAAACGCACTTTGTTCGTACTCGCCTATGGTTTGACTAATAAGCGCAAGATCTTTATCAATACGCGTGCTACGTGCATCTCGATGGTTTTTTCGCTCCTGCGCGCGTGCAAGCTTAAGTTTAAGCTCACTCACCTCTTTTTCAAGACGATTTTCTAAGCGAGATGTCTCGTTACGTTTTTGCACGCTTTCCTCATATGTATCATGGAGGTTTTCAACTTGAGTGCTAGCCTCTTTAAGCTCATGCGTTTGCTTTTGGAGCTTTTCGCGCGTGAGTTTATCGTCTGATTCAAACGATTGCTGTTTTGTTTTAAGGCGGCTCAGCTGCTCTTGAGTAAGTTGCTGGTTCTTTTGAATTCGTTCACGTTCGCGTGCAAGCGATGACGATTCGCCGTTGAGCTGGGCGGTTGTTTGTCTAAGCGTTGCCACTTCAGTTGAAAGTGCAGATATGCGCTCATCAAGAGAGGAGATTGTGGCAGCACATGCATCTTGCTTAGTTTGGATATCTTTTTCTTGCTTGTTTAACGAACGGATGGTTCGCTTAAGAGCAAGCATTGAGACAGAAACAGTATGAATGAGCGAAACACAACGTCCATCGGCGTATAAGCATGAGCCATCTTTTGAAATAAAGGTAAGTTCGGGATATTTTTTGTGCAGCTCATAGGCATGTTGCAAGGTATCGGCAAAAAACACGGTACCCGTAAGCGCAAAAAGTATGCTTTTATACGAAGCATTAACATCCAAAGCGTCAAAAAGCGACGTACCACACGCAGCATACGTAGTGCGAATCTTGTCATGCGCTGTTTGTACATCTGTATCGGTAAGCGCAGGCATTGGATACAAAACAAGGCGTCCTTTTTGAGAAGAACACGAGGTCATCATATGTAATGCTGAATTGGTATCTTTGACGATGAGCATAGACAATACGTCAGACAAATAGGCTTCTACAAGCGTTTCGTACTCGGTTGGAACACGACACACATCTAAAAACGTAGCTAGAATATCTGGCGAAAATGTCTTTTTTACATAGCTTAGTCGCTGCGAAGCATGTTGAGCAGCCTCTACTTGTGAGGTCTTAGCAACAAGCTCGCCGCGAATCTTAAAGAGTTTGCGATCAAGCTCTGCCTTTTGCGTAGATGCTGCTGCTTTTTGTGCAGAAGCCTCATCCAATAAATGCTGTTTTTGAGAAAGTTCTTCGGTTTTTTCCTTAAGCTGAGCGCTTGTTGACGTCATTCTTTCATCGAGAGCAGATTGTGCTTGCTCGTTTTGCTTGATAGTATCTTGTAATTCAGAAAGACGTTCAGAAAAAAGTGCGCGCTCAGTTTGAGTTCGCTTTAAGCGTTCTTCTAAAGTAGCAACAGAAATTTGTAAGGCATCACGCTGACGTGTAGAGTGCTTTACCTGGTCATTTAAGCTGTTACACGTACGAGAATACTCCATCCGCTTAGATTTTGCTGACGCAAGCTGAGGCTCTTTTTCGGCAAGTGAGCCAAGATAAAACTCAATCTCACCATGAGACTCGGCTTGAGAATCCATCAGCTCTTGTTTTTCTTTTAACAAATCCTGCTTGGTGTGTTCTTGTGCGCTCATGTTACGGCGAAGCTCGCTTAAATGCTTCACCATATTTTTGCCCTTCTCTTCAAGCAGGCGCATATCCGAATCCATACGACCAGCAATATCATGAAGACGGCGACGTTGTTCACTTAAATCGCCTACAAACAAGCCTTTCTGTTCAAGCAAAACTCTATACGATTCCAGCGACTTTTGAGCCTCTTGTTTTCTAAATTCAAGGAGTTCAACCGATGCATTTGCCTCTTTTAACTCGGATGAAAGCTGCTCATAACGAGCTTTAAGCGCCGACAAATCGTCTACTGCGCACATCGTTTTACTACGCTGTAACACAGAAGTTAACTCGCGCGCGCGGTTTGCAACGCCCATTTGTTTTTCGAGGGGAAGCAGCTGTTTATGGATCTCACGTTTAACGTCTTTTATCCGATTAAGGTGAGTTGCCATAAGCTCAAGTTTTTTTTCGGCAAGTTTTTTACGCCGCCGATGCTTTGCAATACCTGCAGCTTCTTCAATTAAATCACGGCGATCTTGAGGCTTTGAAACTAAAATAGCATCAAGCTTTCCTTGCGAAATAATAGAATGCGTTTCTTTACCAAGTCCAGAATCGTGCAGAATATCGTTAATATCGCGCAAACGGGCAGCAGCACCATTGATGAGATATTCGCTTTCGCCCGAACGATACATACGGCGCGTAATAGCAACATCGGTAAAATCAATAGGAAGCGTGTGATCAGAATTATTAAGTACAAGCGTTACCTCGGCAAAACTTACAGCATCACGCTTGGATGAGCCTGCAAAGATAACATCTTCCATGGCTTGGGCGCGAAGGTTGCGCGGACCTTGTTCGCCTAAGACCCACAGCATAGCATCGGATACATTCGATTTGCCCGATCCATTAGGACCCACCACAACAGTTAAGCCAGGGTCAAAAATCATCTCGGTTTTATCGGCAAAGGACTTAAATCCTTTAAGCGTTAAAGACTTAAGATACACAAGCTACACCTCTCACAACGATCAGTATCTCAAATGTAGCATAACGCTTAAAGCGTGTGCGTGTACAATGGTAAAGCGCATTAAAAAAGGCAAATCATTGTGAGCTTAGCTATGCTTACAAAAGACGCTATGCCTCATCATCAACGTCGAGCTTATCTAAAGCCGACAGAGCCGCTATACTTTGAGATTCTTTCTTGGACGAGCCAGTGCCCCTACCCATCAGCTCACCATCTACAAAGACAGCAGAGGTAAACTGTGGAGCATGAGCTGGACCTGTTTCGTCCTCAAGCTCATACACAGGCGCAATATGAAAACGCTTTTGGCAAACTTCTTGAAGACGGCTCTTAGGCGAAATAGGATGCTTTGCAAGTTCGGGCACCATGTACGGCGTAAGGGTTCGGCGAATAAATTTGACCGTAGGCTCGTAGCCAGCTTCTAAATAAAGAGCACCAACCAGCGATTCATACACATTTTCCAAGGCGGAGGTGAATCCACGCACACCCGTACCTTTTTCGGAGTCACCAAAGATAATACATTCGCCTATGCCTAATTCCTCGGCAACCATCGAAAGTGTTTTTCCGCTTACCAGCGAAATTTTCATGCGTGTAAGCGCACCTTCATCCATACCAGGAAATTTTTCGAACATATCGGTAGCAACAATAGCTCCCAAAATTGAATCACCTAAAAACTCAAGGCGCTCATAAGAAGCAGAAACAGGAAGCCCCTCTACTGCAGAAGGATGTGTAATAGCAGCTTGAATGAGCTTTTTGTTTTCAAAGGTATATTCAATAATTTGTTCCGCATGCTTAATTCGCGCTTCAACAGACATATAAAGCCTCTTTAGTACCTATTGCGCGTTGACAATAGCGTCTACCGCATCGTTTATAGTTTTTATATTTTGTAAAATATCGTCATTAAGTGTAGAGCCAAATTCGTCTTCAAAAGCTGTAATAAGCGATAGAAGATCAAATGAATCTGCACCTAAATCCTTAAATTCTGTTTGAGGAGTTAAAGATTGTTTATCAACATCAAGTTCGGTACTGATAATGTTTGTAACCGTCTCAAAAACTTGAGATGAGTCCATATAAATCTCCTTATTACCTGTAAAATACGTATGCTAAAAAAATTAGTTTAGCAAAGCTTAAAACTACATACGTTCTATTTTATAGATAATAACGAGAAAAACATGCTTAAAAGCACGATATACATTTAAGATTCACGGACAAGATCAGAAGCAATTTTGCTGGCAAGATTACTTCTTATTGCATGAGCGCATGCAAGTGTTCCATGCTTAATGGCTGCAACCGAAGTTGAACCATGGCCTATGAGCACCGGTGCTTTAAGTCCTAAAAGCATGGCGCCACCTTGTTCTTCTCCAGATAAGTCAACCGCGATACGTTTAAGCGCACCTTTTGCCAAAGAAAGACCCACCGCATATCCCATATTTTGAGCGGCTTGACCTTTAAGCTGCGTATACAAATATTTAACGGTGCCCTCGATCATTTTAAGAACAACATTGCCCGTAAAACCATCGGTTACCACAACATCTACCTTGCCTGCCAAGATATCAGAGGATTCACAATTGCCGCTAAACCAAGGGCCTGCCTCGGCAAGCGCTTTGTGAGCTGCAATAACTGCTTCGGAACCTTTTGTTGGCTCGGTACCATTGGACAAAAGTGCTACAGATGGATCCTTAACATGCAAAATATTACGAGCATATGCACGACCCATATAAGCAAACTGTACAAGCGTAGCTGGACGTGCATCGGCATTGGCACCAAGATCAAGAAAAACTGTTTTTTTGCCGCTTAATCCAGGAACTGCATAGGCAATAGCTGGCCGCTTAATAGTACGAATACGACCGATTTCCAAAGTTGCAGCGGTAAAAATTGCACCCGTTGAACCAGCAGAAAAAAATCCCTGTGCGCGACCGTCTTTTACCGCACGGCAACTACACACAATACTGGAATCGCGCTTGGTTCGAACAGCAGTAGCAGGGTGCTCTTCCATACTAATAGTTTGCGTGCAAACCAAAGGCTGCGTACGCGCATGCGTAGCACAAAAAGGCTCTACAACTTCAGGTAATCCTGCAACAAGAACCTGAAGCTCGGGGTCACTGACAAGCGCCTGGTGAATACCTTCGAGAACAACATCACTAGACTCGTCCCCACCCATTGCATCAACGCAAACTGTAACCATGGTCTACTCCAAACTTTGAGTTACGGTACTTTTCAAACACGCAAATGAGCACTGAACACATAAAAAAGAAAGGCCGATCCGAGTAAGGACCGACCTGCTCATAGGCTTTAGTGCAAAATTACTCGGTAACAACTACTTCGCGATCTTTGTAGTAGCCACAGTTAGAGCAAACGTGATGTGGAAGCTTAACAGCATTGCACTGAGGACATACTGAACGAGCTGCTGCTTCGAGCTTGCTGTTTGCTGAACGACGTGTATGAGTTGCGCCACGACCCTTTTTTTGCTTAGGAACTGCCATCATTAACCTCTCTTAAAACATCATAGCGTCAGGCGAATGAACTCCTGAGCGGCATCTATTAAAAATACGCAAGAATGTACTATACCATGTTTTATATGGTATACGCCTAACATTTCCTTATACCATCAGAAATTTTACATGTACTCACCATATAAACAAGTCTTATGCGCAAACATAACAAAATTATCACGTACCTAGACGCACCAAGTGCTGATAAGAGTGCGCTGTGTTGACGCGTGCGTGAGGCGCGTATTTAGCTAGCGCATTTGTACGCGTTCGCGCGCGTAGCAATCGTTAGCTCGCTTGGTTACTTGAGATCAGAAGAAGAAAGTAGCTTCTTTAATTTAGCAAGCTCTTGCGCATTATGAGATTGAGGCTCTTCTGACGCGTTATGTGCCAAGCGCTCTGCACAACGACATTGAGTGTGATTAAGGTTGCAACCGCACTCAGAACACAAACCTTTGCATTCATCAGAACATAAAATAACATAAGGCGTTTCCATGAGTAATACCGATTCAAGCGCATGCGTCAAATCAAGTGTGTTATCAGCAGACACAAGCTCAAAATCGAGTTCGTCTTCATCAGAAGATAGGGGCGTTTGCTCAGGCTCTTCAAATAAATAATACTGGTCAACTTCGCCTTCAAGCGTAAAGGCTGCCTTGTCAAGACAGCGATCACAGGTGCCCTCAACCGTGCACGAAAGGATACCTGTTACAAAAATACCTTGACCAGCATTCGTTAAATCAAGCGAATACTCAACACCTTGAGGCAACACAAAATGGTGCGCACCCAACGTATATGAGTCTTCATCAACATGACCTGTAAGATGCACCGAGCTTCCGCGCTGCGAAAGTCGCTCATCTAAAATTGCAACGGTTTTTTTCATAAGGTACCTAAAACACCTGCTTGAATACAATTACCACGTAACGTTATTAGATTGATTGCGGTCACCAGAGTTTTCATTGAGCGTTTGGCGCACGCGTGTTACGGAGTTGGTAAGGGATTTAAGATTTTCTTCTAGATGCGCTAAAACGGTATCAGCATATTCTTCTGCATTGTAGCGCGTGTCACGTTCGTATTGATCTGCCTGAGCTTTAACTTCTTCGGCTTTTTGTTGGGCAATACGAACAATCTCTTGGTCACTTGCTAAAATAATAGCCTGTTGCTGAGCATCGGCAACAATAGAGTCAGCCTGTTGCTGAGCACGTTCAAGTGTTTCGTTTTCTTCTTTAACAATACGACGTGCGTCAGTAAATTCTTGGGGAAAAACACGACGAATCTCATCGAGAATTTCATAAACATCGTTTTCATCAACGATTTTTTTACCTTGACCAGCAGCAAACGGTGTTTTGGCTTCGCTTACCATTGATTCAAGTTCATTAACAAGGCTCTCGATTTCTTCACCCGGCTGCATACTGGGCTCCTTTCAATCCTATGAATGATCAATAGGTTCACTTTAACTTCATTTTTGACCATACATTTTTATCTTAACAGATAAAAACATAAAACGAAGGGAGATTTTTCCATATTGCATACAGTTCCATAAGCTTTACAACCCCAAACGCAATTGAGAGACTTTCACGCGAGGTTGCGTGTTATCTTTTCGCGCTAACCCTCGCACTACCACCCTCTTGGACGAGCTCTTGCGTTACTTGTCGTGCAAGCTCTCGCACGTTCCTCTTGCACTACCCTTTCGCACTACCCTCTTGCACGAGCTTACGCTACTTATGATACAAGTGTTGTAAAACGCATGCAGGCACCATCATGCTTACATCGGCACCCATACTTGCTATTTCGCGCACAACCGAGGACGAAATAAAACCGTACTTGGGGTTACTCATCACGTAAATGGACTCAATATCGGGATTCATACGTGTATTAAGGTCGGATTGTTGAAGCTCGTATTCAAAATCGGTCATAGCGCGCAAGCCTTTTACCACAGCTTGTGCACCTATTGACTTGACAAACTGAACAAGGAGACCTTCAAACGGATACACATTTACATCGTTTAGATGTGCTTCGTCAAGCGAGGCGCGCACCAACTCGACACGGTGTTCAAGCGAGAAGGTAGCGCCCGTTTCGTTTTTGCGCGCTGACAGCGCAACAGCCACACTTACCTGCGGAAACATTTTTCGCGCGCGGCGAATAACATCAAGATGGCCAAGCGTTATAGGGTCAAAAGTACCAGGAACTACCACATGAGAAATTTCTGTATTCATAGCACTCCTTTTTTTATGTGTATCAATATTTGCACGTATATCAACAAATGTTTGCTACAAATTATGTGCAGACACACGAAAAAGACTTACCTGCGTAATACCGTGAGTTTTCTCGCGCACAAGCTCAAGCGTGGCAAAGTGGGTGCGGATACTTTTTTCAAGTGTGGTATGTTTTTCGTGCTCGTAGACTACAAGCGCATGCAAATCAAGCACATGCGCCAAACTTAATGCATCAAAAAGCTTACATACCTCATCTGGCTTATAGGCATACGGTGGATCAAGCAGTACACAATTAATTGGGTGCTTAATACGCTCAATGAGGGTGTGATTCATGCAATCACCGTACAACGCCGTAAACGTGTTTGGCTCGCATCCAAGGTTTTGCGCGTTGGTTTGCAAAATCTTAAAAGCATTGCGATCTTTTTCGATAGACGCCAAATATGCTGCACCTTGCGACATAAGCTCAAAACCCAAAGCTCCCGATCCTGCAAATGCGTCCAAAACGTACGCGCGCGCCAAGTCCAAATCAAACTCATGCTTAACCATAGACGCTATAGACTCACGCAAGCGCGAAGTAGTTGGACGCGTGACGTTTCGTCCCTGCAAAGTAATGAGCTCTTTACCAGCCCAAACTCCACTTACAATACGCATATGGTTCCTTTCAAGAGAGCTTTATGAGTTAATACACGGCGCGGACGCAGCGGACGGCGCTGACGGCGCGAAGGGCGAGGACGCAGCGGACGGCGTAGGTCCAAAGGTTCACAGTTCAAAGCGCTAAAACCCGATACCTTTAAGTTCTTCAAAATAAGCTGGAAAGCGCACGTGCATTTCATGCACCAGTGCTCGATGTTGGACTTGCGATAGATCAGGATCGCTGTCCAACAGCTCGCCCACATCGCGGTGAGCCGCCTCAATAAGATCCATATCGCGCACCATATCACAAACACGCAGCGTAAGCGTACCGCTTTGACGATAGCCTAAAATGTCGCCCTCGCGTCTTAGTTCCAAATCTTTTTGAGAAAGTTCAAAGCCATCAAAGGTGTTCTCCAAAATACCAAGCCTCTGTCGAGCTAAACTATGCTTTTTTGAAGCGGTCACCAAATAAACCTGTGCCGCAAGACTGCCTCGGCCAACACGACCACGCAGCTGGTGAAGCGTTGCAAGCCCAAAGCGATCGGCGTCAAGGATAATCATAGCACAGGCACGCGGAACATCCACGCCTACCTCAACAATGGTTGTTGCCACCAACACGTCAAGCTTATGCGCCCTAAATTGACTCATAACCCTATCTTTTTCATCGCTGTCCATGCGACCTGTTAAAAGACCAATTCGATAAGCGCTAAAACTACTACGCTTGAGAGCTTCAAACGTTTGTTGTGCACTGTGCAGCGTCTGCGCGGAAGACTGCGCATTGGGAGCAATGTCATCAACCGTGGTACGCGCGTCTTGATTGTCGATAAGTGGACAAATAATATAAGCTTGCTGACCTTGCTCAATGCATGCGGCAACAGCATCATAGGCAACGGATACATTTTCGTTTGCTAATACGTTTGTGATTACGTTTGCTGTAGAAAACGGCTTATGTTTAATAAAAGAGCAGGTTAGATCGCCGTAAAACGAGAGCGCCAACGTACGTGGAATAGGAGTTGCGCTCATGGCAAGTAAATCGGCAAACGGAGATTTTTGTCTAAGCGCAAGACGCTGATGTACGCCAAAGCGGTGCTGCTCGTCGATGACGATGTAGGAAAGCTTGTGAAATTGCACATCATCAGACAAAAGCGATGTAGTACCAAAAATGACCTGAACCGACCCCGTTTGTAAGCCGCTCAGAATATCGGCGCGCTCGGACTTTGTTGTTGCGGACGTTAAAAGTGCCCACGAGATAGACAATTTAGTAAGGAGCGTGCCTATTTTTTCGGCATATTGCTGAGCTAACACAGAGGTTGGCGCAAGCATGGCAGCTTGCGTGGATGTGTCGGCGCAAACAGCAAAACCAAGGGCGCAAACAACGGTTTTTCCCGTTCCAACATCACCAAGTAACAGCCTATTCATGCACGTTTTTGCCTGCATATCATGTAAAAGGTCATGAGCTGCACTTTGCTGCTCTGCGCTCAATTCAAACGGCAACGCCTTATAAAAGTTTTTGAGGTGGCTTCCGTTAATACAGTGTTGTATGGGGTCTTGAGTATCCTCAACAGAAGTGCGCGCGCGAAGTGCAAGCTGAAGAAAAAACAGCTCGTTATATGCAAAACGGCGCCGCGCAGCTTCTTGTGCACGCATCGATGTTGGCATGTGTATCTGCTGGATAGCAGTTGAATATCCCATCAAACGATTACGCGCAAGATACACAGATGGTATGCAATCTACCAGCGGCAAAATTTTATGCAAACATATTTTAATAATGCGTCGATACCACGCAGCGGATAAGCCGTCGCACAGTGCATAAACAGGCAAAATATGCGTATCAAGGCGAGTTGTGGCCACGGGCTGAGGCGCGCTTGTATCTTGAGCATGTGCTCCTGTTGCGTGGGTATTTGCAGTGCGAGCGTTCGTTGTATGAGTATCGACTGCGTGATCGTCAGAAGTACGGGTATCGGCTGCATGGATAAGCTCAATAAACGGCGAATTCATGCACTTAAAACCATACGAATATTCGACTTTACCCAAAAGCGCAACCACGTCGCCTACATGGTAGGCTTTTGCAAGCCAGGGCTGCCTAAAAAACGAAATGCGCATGATACCTATAGTATCGGTTACATACATCTCAACAATTGAGAGATGCGGACGCGGACGCTTAAGATTAATTCGATCAATAACACACGATATGGTAACTGTGTCATTTACCGCTGCTTCAAGAATAGAAACATGCCGCGAAAAATCAAGGTACCTACGAGGGATACGCAATATAAAATCGCGCAGAGTGTGGATACCAAGATTAGAAAACAGTTTTGCGCGCGCAGGCGTTACATAGGCCAACATACCAAGCGGCGCGTCAAGCGCACAAGACGCTGCAAGACGCGGTGATGCCTCGGATATATGCAGTTGAGTATCCACAGACGCCTTATTCGAGCGAGAAAATCACAGGATAAAGCGGTTGCTCTCCGCGTTGCGGATCTACGTCAAGCGAGGGGAACTTATCTTCTATTTTTTCTACCAGATCGTCAAAGCTTGCTTGATCCATATCTTTACCAGCCAAGATAGTTAAGGTATCGCTTTCTTCTTCGTCCATCATACGAGCAATAACTTCAAGCGTTACGCTGCATACGTCGTGTCCAACCACATCGATGGAACCACAGGCAATACCCATCACATCGCCTACATGGATGGGCGTACCATCAGAGGCTGACGAATCGCGAACGGCACGGGTTATCTCGCCGTCTCTAATGAGGGAAAGTTGATCGGTCATTTGTGACACAAGTTCATCAAAATCTTTACTCAAATCAACGCAGAACATGCAAGAAAATGCTTGCAGAACGCTTTTAGTGGGAACAACCTTTGCAACGCAGGTAGTAACTGCCTGAACTGCTGCTTCGGCAGCCATGCGAATATTAGAGTTGTTAGGCAATACAACTACCTGACGAGCATGAGTTGCCTCGATAGCTTTAAGAATATCGGCCGTAGAGGGATTCATGGTTTGCCCGCCAGAGATAATTTGGTCAACACCTAATGATGTAAGAATTTCTGCTTGGCCACTACCAGCTGCAACCGCAACAAAGCCTACGTCCTTTAACGGTGTGTTAGAAGCAGCTGATGTAGATGCCGCGGCTCCAGCGACAAAATCATCACCGTGGACAAGAACTTTGTCATCGCGGATGGCGTCCGTTCGTTCGTGAGCCTCTAGATCCATATTGTGTACAAACACATTATATATTTGACCACGATGCAACATATGGCGCAAAACATAATCGGGACGATTAGTGTGAACATGAATCTTAAAATCGGGATAGCTTCCTACCAAAAGTTCACAGTCACCTTGGGACGCAAGGAATTTGAGATGGGTTTCGGGGTTAAAGTCTTCTAAATCGGCATGGAACAAAAACTCGGTGCAATAACGATACTGAGAGCCTTCCCAATCTTCGTTAACCGCAATATCAACCGCATTTGATACGTGGGCTTTAGCGTCTTTGGTATCTTGGGCATCGTGGGCATCGACCGTAGTCTTAAAATTGGTAAGCTGCTGATCTTTACCGTTATAAGCATTTACAAAGGCTTCGATAAAAGTTGCAAAACCAAAAGCGCCCGAATCCACTACCCCGTTCTCTTTAAGCACGGGCAATAAATCGGGTGTGCGTGCAACGGATTCATATGCTTCAACCACAATTGCATCAAGGAGCTCTTGCTTGGTTGCGTGTTTTTGCTCAAGCTTATCGGCGCAAAGCGACACGTCTTTTAAAACGGTAAGAATGGTGCCTTCAACGGGCTTTCTTACAGCCTTAAATGCAACTTTTACGCCGTTTCGTAAGGCTTTTGCAATGTCTTCTACGCTTAGAGCTTCGTCGGATGCGCCAACAAGACCTTCACTAATACCGCGCAAAATTTGGCTGGTAATAACGCCAGAATTACCGCGCGCGCCCATAAGTGATCCGTGCGTAATTGCATGTGCTATATCTTCCATCGACGCATCTTGAGGCAGGTCTTCCACCTCTTTTACCACAGTTTGAAGCGTAAGCGACATGTTTGTTCCCGTATCTCCGTCGGGAACGGGAAATACGTTAAGCTTGTTAATTTCATCAGCTTTGTTTGCAACCGCTTGAGCTGCAACGGGAAAGCAGGTACGAATCACATGAGAAATCATATCAGTGGAATTCCTTTAATTCATAGACGGTTATCCAATACTTGAGCAGGTGCGGGCGCGAGCGTGGCAGTGCTAAGCCTTTCGCGCGGTTGGCGTGCTGCTGGCGCTGAGCGCTGTGCGATGCTTGTGCGCGCTTTGCACGATGCTCGCGCTGTTTGCACCAGTACGCTCCAAGCAAGGTGCGCAGGGTCAACGGGAGCGGTCGCGACGGGTGCAACGCGCGGCGCGTAGCACGTGGCACGCGACAAACTCGTACGCAAGGCGTGCAGCAAACGCGTTAATGCTGCAAGCACACCTGCAACACGCGATCAGGCGCGTATGCCTTCAATAAATACACGAACTTCTACGTCGTTAAGCTCGGCAATCTTTTTTAAGATAAATTGAGTGGCACTGATTAAATTTTTAGAAACCGAAACCAGGTTGACTCCTTGCTCAACAATGACGTGCAGCGATACAACTGGATGGTTGTCTTTAGTTTCTACGTCTACACCTTTACGTAAGCGATACATGGGTAAGAGATGCATTATGCCGTCTTGCTGATCGAGAGCAGCCATTCCCACTACACCGTAGCATTCAAGAGCTGCATGACCTACCAAATCGGCAATGCAATCGTTTGAAACTTTAAGCGTTCCACAAACGACTTGTGACATACGAAAGTCTCCTCTCGTCTTAAGCATGTTTACATATAGCAATTGTAACGCATTCATTCAATAATCATAAGG